>DSDE01000477.1 GCA_011049095.1 Fidelibacterota bacterium | reverse complement strand
CCTTCTAACATGGTGATATTATTTTTTTTAAAGAGAAAGCCGACACCTTTGCTGAGGCGGTCTGCTATCTGACGGCTGCGCTGAATCACTTTGGGGAAATCGGCCTGCACATTGTCTGCATGGATGCCAAATCGCGCGGCATTTTTCATATCGGCAAAAAGTTCGGCCGAGCGGAGCAGCGCTTTGGTGGGAATACAGCCCCAGTTGAGGCAGATGCCGCCAAGATGTTTATCTTCCACAACGGCAATTTTTTCCCCGAGCTGTGCAGCTCTGATGGCTGCCACGTATCCGCCGGGGCCGCTTCCGATGATGATTATGTCAAAATTGTTCATTTTTTCCTCCATTTTACGGAGCTTAGTATAGTTTCATTACCTTGTATTCTCAAGAAAAAAATAAGTGACGGAGCATAAGCAACTGGTATAAGAATAAAAGGGGCAGGAATGTGAAGCATTCTCGGCGGCTGAGGGGCAAAAATTTACTGGGAGACAATTTCCCGAATGACAAAATGGCTTTGGCTTTTGTCGGCTATTTTTTTTACTTGATAATGAGAATACCAGGCTGCAAGTGCGCCGCCGCTGATTCCCAAGATAAAGAAGAGAAGCTCCTGGGGTATGGGCGGAATGGTAAAATTTAAGCTATAGGAGATAAAAATTCCGGCTGAAAAGCCGAGCAGTGGCAGGCCATATTGGTAGAGAGAGAGTTTCAGGAGAATATCATCGGTCTCTTCTATTTTGACCTGTTGACCAATCTTCGCATTGATGGGGTTGTCGGCCAAAAGTCTGCGAATGCCATCCTGGCCTGGCGCGCAAAAAACAGAGGCGCCGCAAGAGGTGCAGGCATCATTGGTTTCGATAAGGACTGTGGCAAAGTGGCCGTTGAGAGCGGTGACAACGCCGATTTCACTCTTTTGTGACTCGTGGCTATGCATCGATTTGGCTTACCGATTTGGCAGATGGAAAAACAAGCATACAATTATTTGGGCATCGATCAGTGGGAAGCACGTCTTTATCACCAAATTTGTCGTAGTTTATGACGGCTAGACCATTTTTTAGCTCCACTTCACCAGGCTCGGCTCCGCGTACACATAGGCCGCAGGCAATACAGACTTTTGTGCAGACGCTGCCAGCGTATTTGCCTTTATCGAGGTTTTTGCAGAGGACCAATATGTGATGATTTTCAGGATGCATCTCGATGACATCACGTGGGCACACCTCGGCGCAGTTGCCGCATCCGGTGCATTTCGCTTCGATGACGATGGGCAGCCGGTCGGGTCCCATTACGATGGCATCAAAGGGGCAGGCTTTCACGCAGTCGCCAAAGCCGAGGCAGCCATATTCGCAGAGCTTGTCACCGCCATTGAGAATATGTGCAGCCAGGCAGCTTTGAATACCGGTGTAAACGCCTTTGACGGCAGATTCTTCTAAGCCGCCCTGGCACATAAGTCTGGCGATAATTTTTTGGCTGGCAGCTGCTTCTACGCCTAATATTTCGGCAATTTCTTTCGCGGTGTCGCTGCTGCCAACGGGACAGCCATTCACCGGTGCGATGCCTTTTACCACATTTTCGGCAAAATTCCCGCAGCCGGGGTAGCCGCAGCCGCCGCAGTTGGCGCCGGGCAGGGCATCTAGCACCTGGGCGATTCGTGGGTCTTCTTCTACATAAAAAGCTTTATTGGCAATGGCCAGTCCAGCGGAAAAGAGGGCGCCAAGACCACCCATACTGCCCATTGAGATGAGTAAAGTTTGGAGTTCCATTTTATTGTCCTTTTATTTTTTAATTTAGGGAGCTGGGAGATAGGAGCTGGGAGAAGGGAGCAGATTCATCATTTATCATTCGTTAAATTGAAATAAGTCCGGCGAAGCCCATGAAGGCGAGGGCCAGGCTTCCGGCTACAATCATGGTAATGGCGGCGCCTTGAAAATGTTTGGGTACGTCGGCCAATTCCAGCTCTTCACGAATGCCTGCCATCAAGACCAGCGCTAAGGTAAAGCCGGCGCCGGCGCCAATCCCAAAAAAGATAGATTCGATGAAATTGTATTCGCGGAGCACCGAAAAGAGAGCCAAACCCATAATGGCGCAATTGGTGGTGATGAGGGGCAGGAAAATTCCCAATGTATCATAGAGGGGTTTGCTGACTTTGCGGATGAACATTTCCACAAGCTGCACCAGAGAGGCGATGACAAGGATGAAGCTGACATATTCGAGAATTTCCACACCAAAGGGGACCAGAATCAGGTGGTAAATGAGCCAGGTGACGGCAGCGGCAATGACCATAACGAAGGTGACAGCCATTCCCATAGAGACGGCAGAGCTGACTTTTTTAGAAACTCCAACAAAGGGACAGATTCCTAAAAAATAGCTTAAAACAAAGTTGTTGACGATGGCGGCAGAGATAAAAAGCAATATCAGTTTCATTGTGCGGCTCTCCTTTCATTCAGCCAGTTGACGCCGGCTACGAAAAAGCCCAGGGTGAGAAAAGCGCCGGGTGGCAAAATCATCACCATCCAGGGATTGAACCAGTCGCCGAGGATCGTAAAGCCAAAGAAAGCGCCGCTGCCGAGAATTTCCCGTACGCCGCCCAGAGCGACTAAGACCAATATAAAACCGCTGCCCATTCCTAAGGCATCGAGGATGGCGCGGCCGCTATTATTTTTAGAAGAAAAAGCCTCCTGCCGACCCAAAATCAGACAGTTGACTACGATAAGAGGAATATATGGTCCCAATTCCTTGCTGATGGGGGGAAACCAGGCGGCAAGAAAGCGGTCTGCCACGGTGACAAATGTGGCGATTATGACGATGTAAGAGGCGATGCGCACCTGATGGGGGATGAATTTGCGGATCAGGCTGATGATGATGGAGCTGCTGGTGAGCACAAAGGTGGTGGCCAGCCCCATTGCCAGACCATTGACGGCGCTGACAGTGACAGCGAGAGTCGGACAGAGTCCAAGCAATGAGATGAGGACAGGGTTTTCTACCCAGAGCCCTTTGATAAATTCATATTTTAGAGAGTTGACTTTTTTTGCCATATTGCTATTCCTGTGCTTTTCCCGCAAATTCAGCGCGGGCTTTTTGGAAGGTGTCATTGAGAATATTCACAACCGCCACAGAAGAGATGGTGGCGCCGGTAATGGCTTCGATTTCGCTGTCTTTAGAAGGTTTGGCATTTTTCACATAGGTGATTTCCGGTTGAATTATCAGAGATTTGAATTGATCGGTAAACCAGGTGGGATTTTCTTTACGTGATGGGTCGGTGACGATTTTGGTGCCCAGCCCCGGCGTTTCTACCTGTTCGAGAATTTTCAGGCCGGTGATCTCCGAGAAATCGATATTCAGCCCGGCCATCATCACTATTTTTCCCTGAAAGCCGCTACCTATAGCCTGCAGCGCCACGAAAGCTGGCTTGTCTTCCGCGTGGCCAACATAAAAGGTGAAATTTTCTGTATTTTTAACGGTGACAGAATCGTTGGGCGGCAACACTTCGGCGATGGCTTTTTCCAGCTCCATTTGGCGGAAAGCGGCGATGCGCGGCTGAGTGACCTTATCCCAGGATGAAAGCACCGCTCCAGAAAGGATGGCGATGAGCGTGAGAACAATAATCATTTTTGCGCTTGTGTTCATGATCGCAGCTCCCCGAAGATTTTAGGTTTGGTCCAGCGGTTGATGAGGGGTGTGGCGCCATTCATCAGGAGAATACTGTACATCACCACCTCTGGCAGCCCGCCAAAGAGACGAATGAGCACCACGATGAGGCCGGCGCCCAGGCCAAATATCCAGCTTCCTAGGGGTGTGATGGGCGAGGTGACCATATCAGTAGCCATAAAAAAAGCGCCCAGCATCAGGCCGCCTCCCAGCAGATGAAAAACAGGGTCCGGGTACTGAGTCGGGTTCAGCAGCCAGAAGAGCCCGCCGATGAGGAAAACAGTTCCCAGATAGCTAAGGGGAATGCGCCAGTCAGCATATTTTTTCACCAGGAGGATAATGCCGCCAACGAGAATAGCCAACGCTGAGGTTTCGCCGATGGAGCCACCCACATTTCCCAAAAGCATCGGCAGATAGTCAGTGGAGATTCCTTCAAATTTCAGCAAGCCTAAGGGAGTTGCACCGGTGACAGCATCAGCAGCCGCCAGATTGGGCAGTTTCCAAGTGGTCATTTCTACAGGAAAGCTAGCCTGGAGAAAAGCTCTTCCTAAAAGCGCTGGATTAAAAATATTACAGCCCAGACCACCAAAGACAAATTTCCCAATCGTGATGGCGAAAATCGAACCGAGAATAGCACCGCCGATGGAAAATGTTGGCGGCAGGGTCATTGCCAGCAATAATCCGGTGAGAGCTGCGCTGCCGTCATTGATGGTTTGTGGCTTTTTGGCAGCCATATTTAATAGGTATTCGGTCAGAACGGCGGCGCTGGCGCAGGCCAGCATCATTGTCAGTGCGGGCATTCCAAAAAAGATGATGCCACAAATGGCGGCAGGAGCCAAAGCCAGCAAGACGGTGTACATAATTTTAGGAACCGAGTCCGATGTGAGATTATGGGGTGAGGCGTTAAGGATTAAAGGACGCCCTTCCGGTTTGTAGAGTTTGTCCCTTGGGTCCTTTTTCGGGGGAGCAGCTTTCTTTTCAGTCATATTTTCTCCTTAAGAGGCCGATTTTCTGGCGCGCTCGGCCACTTTATTTTTACCAAGACGGATTAACTGTACCAGCGGGATATGTGAGGGGCAGGCAAAGGCGCAGGAGCCGCATTCGATACAATTCATAATGCCATATTCGGCGGCGTCATCCCAGCGGCGCAGCTCACTGAAGCGGGCGATGCGGGTTGGCAGCAAAAACATAGGGCAGGCGGTGACGCAGCTTCCGCAACGGATACAGGGAGTCTGATTTTCGCTAAGCGCTTTAAAGTCTGTGGTACCGATAATTCCGGAAGTGGTTTTAATCATGGGTACGTCTAGGTTGTATTGAGCCTGACCCATCATAGGGCCGCCCATAAAAACCTGCGCCAACTCTTCTTTGATGCCGCCGGCCTGCTGAATAAGGTGGCGAATGGGCGTTCCAATGCGGGCCATCAGGTTGCTGGGATTCTGAATGCCATTGCCGGTGATGGTTACAATCCGCTCGATGAGAGGTTTTCCTTCGCATACCGCTTCATAAACCGCGAGCGCCGTGCCTACGTTATTGACTACTACGCCGGCATCCATAGGAAGTCCGCCGGCAGGCACCTGTCTTTTTAAGACTGCTTGGATGAGCATTTTTTCCGCGCCTTGGGGATATTTCACCGCCAGTGGAACAACAGTAATGGGCAAAGCCATTTCTACAATGCGGGTGCGAACTTTCTCGATGGCGTCAGGCTTATTATTCTCAATGCCGATGTGGCCTCTTGTCACACCAAGAATGCGCATCATTATCATCATTCCAACGAGCATAGCATCTGGCTTTTCCAGCATCAGGCGATGATCGGCTGTCAGATAAGGTTCGCATTCCACACCATTGAGGATGAAGCTGTCAATGAGCTTGCCGGCTGGTGGAGAAAGTTTCACGTGTGTAGGAAAGCCGGCGCCGCCCATGCCTACTATGCCGGCATCGCGAATATTTTTTTTAAGAAGCTCAGGGGAAGCATTTTGCCAGTCGGGTATAGGCTCCATAAGCGCCCACTGCTCATCTCCAGCGTCACGCTTAATGTGCACCATAGGAACCCTGCCGCCTAATGCATGTGGAAAAAGGTCCACGGTTTTTACAGTGCCGGTGACGGAGCTGTGAACAGGCGCCGATACAAAAGCTTTGCTTTCACCGATTTTTTGACCCGTCAGCACCTTGTCATTTTTTTTGACCAGGGCTTCACATTGTGCGCCGATGTGTTGCTGCAGCGGTATCCACACTTCTGTTGGGAATTCAGCGACAGTAATTTCGCACTGATTGCTGAAGCCCTTCTGATCGTCAGGGTGAATGCCTTTTTTAAACGTAGGGAGTTTCATTTTAGTCTCCATTGTCTGTGATTCATTTCAGCCTCAAAGGAGCTGAATTTCTATCTTGTTATCAAATGATATACCATTTCTACTAATTAGTTGCTTATTTTGGCGCTGATTTTATTGAAAAACCATAGTTCCCCAAATGGTAAATATCTGATATGAATAGGTATAAGGATTTTACTAAGTGGGAAAGCGGCCCTTTCTGTATATGATTTTATAAATTATTATTTCCAAAAAAAGGGCAGCTTTCTCTCATAAATGAGAGATGAAAATGTGTGATGCAGCACACCTCAAGAAAAAAAGAGTCTTTTTTATTGGTATTGAGAAACACAAGCCTATATATTATTTGTGATGAGAAAACCAAATAAAGCTAGGGTGCAATCCAGAAGAAATTTAGAAAATGAGCATCTATTTTTACTTGACATAGT
>DSDE01000420.1 GCA_011049095.1 Fidelibacterota bacterium | reverse complement strand
TATATTTATCAAAATTTCTTTAAAACCGTCGCCATCATAATCGCCGGCATAAGGCCCTATCATATAGCCACCAAAAGTCTCACTGACAAACTGTGAGCTGCCGGTTGCGGCATCGAGAATATATAATCGGCTGGTGTAAGAATCTGTATTGCTATGGTACTCATTAAGCCCAAAAAGAATTTCATCGCCAGATTGTTTATCGAGATCAGTAATTGTCGCGTATGAGTAATAGCCATTGAGAGAGCGCGTTTGCCAAAGGGGCGTGTCGCTATAAAGATCATAGACTCGAACAGTTGTGCTTGTTTCTTCATAAATCATATTGGCAAAACAGAGCGCTTTCTTTTGCCCGTCAAGCTGGAAAAAATCCCACAAAAGCAGCTCGTCAAAGCCCTGTGCCTCCAGTTCCCAGATTATCGCCCAATCCTGTGTCCCATCAAAAAAAGTTACCGTGTTCCCCCAATATTTGCAGAGTTCCGGAGTTCCATCACCATTAATATCGAAAAAAGGGAGTCCTTTTTCGTAATAATCCTGCGTAACCTGCCATTCCAAAAGATAGTCACCATAGAGTGGCAGCGCAGCTAAGAGGGATATTATCAAGCAAAAGTATTTCATTTTTCATTCTCCTTCATTGCAATCTATGGTTTTTCTTTTTGAATGTGTAATTCTTTTTTGGAATCGGGGGCAGGCCAAATGACTTGCCCCCGGGTATGTGATCTATTTCAAATACATTATCCGGTAATTGATGCTGGAAGACGGCGTATTGAGCCGTACCAGATAGACACCAGAGGCGACAGACTGGTTTGCCTCATTTGTGCCGTTCCACTGCAATTGGTGTTCACCGGCGTTTTGATAACCATTGTGCAGGGTTTTTACCAGATTGCCGCGGACATCATACACAGTCAGTGAAATTGTCTGGCTTTCCGGCAACGTGAAGCTGATGGTTGTCACCGGATTGAAGGGATTGGGAAAACTCTTCATCAGGATGGTTCTGGCAGCCAGTGAACTCTCATTTACTTGAGTATAGCCATCCGTTTCATTTTCACCGGGCTCACTCTCCCCAAGTGTCAGCGGATCGCCATTGGCATCCACCAGACCTCTTTCCCATGGTGTAGTAATGATTTTTACAAAGGCTTCCTGTGAAATATAAGCGGGTGTATAAATGCCATCCAGAGCGAAAATTCGGCGGTTGAAAGCACGTAGGTGATTTCGGCTCCCTTTCTGAAGGTTTTGCCAGACGGTGAGCAGATCGATATTGTCACTTTCTGCAATCAGCTCATCCAGATCAAAAATATCCAGGTCTTCGATAAGCGCCCCTACCATCAGGGCATCCATCAGCGAATTGCTGCCATTTGCGACCAGCTCATCATAGAGCGCCTGCAGCGTTTCATCATTGAAAACACCGGGTGTTTCAGAAGCTGGGTCGTCCAGTTCGTATTTTTCCATGAGGACAGCCACGAGGTGTATGTGATACCCTTCACTACGGGAAATATTGCGAAAAATCGGTGTATGCCATTTCTCGTAAAGGGCGGCATAGACGTCGCGGGCAAGTTTTTCCTCTTCACGCATCAGATTAAGGCCAAGCAGTTCCGCCTCAGAAAGCTCCTCAGACGGCAATCCGAGAAGGTAATCCTCCAGCGTGGGCTGTTCACCGGGCAGATATCGCCAGGTTTCGCCATTGAGGGTGTAAACAATCATCATATCAGGATTAAACAAGGTCTTGACCAGACCATAAACTGAGATTTCAGTTCCATTTTCGGGGCGGGCGGCACCGCTTACCGATTGGTAGGCAGCCGGACCAAAATTTAAAATGAAATCATTGACACCATCATCATCTGTGTCAAGGAAATAGCGGTCAAAGGCCAGGGAACTGTCCAGGCTTACCATACCACTCAGCTCGCTCCAATAAAGACTATCCTCCACGGGTGGCGGAGGCGGTGGGAGCTGTCGCCAGTCCTGACCGTTGAGTGTCCACACAACGATAAAATCGGGGTCATGCGCCGTCAGCAGCAAACCGTAAATCTCTGCGGTGTCACCATTTTCAGGGCGGGTCAGACCATTCGGCGCTTCATACCAATAGGGTCCGAATCCCAGCGCGAAATCAGCCTGTGCATCGTCATCCGTGTCCAGAAAATACCGATTAAACCACAGACTCGTGTCCACCAGAACCGTCCCGCTCACTGTCATCGTCTCCGCAAAGAGGCTTCCCGCCAGCAGCATCAGTCCCAGCGCCATTGCTTTCTTCATCTCTTTTCTCCTTCCTGTTTTGGGGAATAGACCATTTTTCTGATTTTCCCCCTCTGTTTCCAGATTAGAACCAGCCCGCTGCTGAGCAAAATGAAAAGAATGCTCAGTGTCAGCCAGGCTGAATACCCAAAATTTTGATAGTAAATGGTTCCCAAATTCCCGATGAGCAACCACTGAAAAACATAAAATGCTGTCACATTGCGGCCCGTCCACTGCAGATATTGCCCAATTCTGCTTTGAGAAAAAGATTTTCCCCAGAAATGGACTGCGGCGGCCAGCAGAATAATGAAGACCAAAGCCCATAGCCCAAAGAGCAGATTGTGGTGATAATAGCGTTCCAGTTCTGTGGAAATTTCCCAGCCATAATGAAAAGCGCCCAGAAAAAGCACCGGCAGCAGCCAGAGGCTTTTTGACGATCGAAATGAAAACTTTTGAGAAAGGAGCATTGCGCCATAGCCCGTCAGCGGATAGAGCAGCCATGGAAAAAGGGGGAAATAGCTCCAAAAAAGTTCACTGCCCAGAAAAGCTGCTAAATAATCTGGCAAAACGCTGCCAAAAAGATTTGATACCCACGGCGAAACAGCCGCCACCAGCAAGCCGACAGCAATCCACAGCCAGCCATTTTCTTTGAGAATGCTTTTCAGGGCAGCGATGGTTAAAAGCGCCAATCCTGCA
This sequence comes from Fidelibacterota bacterium, assembly GCA_011049095.1. Taxonomy (GTDB): domain Bacteria; phylum Fidelibacterota; class Fidelibacteria; order Fidelibacterales; family DSDE01; genus DSDE01. Next base: position 3,482 of record DSDE01000420.1, on the reverse strand, counting down.
AAAGGGAGGATATCTGCGCCAAATATATAAGCCCAGGGATCCAGATAAGCATATTCCTTCGTTATCCAAATCCGGTAAAGCAGCGTGGCATTCAAACCGATATTCAGCAAAATGCCGCCCATGAAAAGCTTCAAACCCCGCAGCGCCATTGCCGATGAAGATTTTTGCCGCCATGCCAGAAACCAGCCCATCAGCACCATAAAAAGAGGCGCAGCTGGAACACCCCCCAGGAAAAGACTCAGCTTTCCCCAGAAGCCATGATAGAGTTCCTCACGAACCAGCAGCTCCATCACATGCACCTGAACCATAAACAAGACAGCCAGCCCCCGCAGCAAGTCCGGCGTGGCGATCCGATAATTTTGATTCTCCATTTTTTCTCCGTTCACGAACCTAAGACACGTTTATTTACAATGCGTTAACGGCAAAATATAAATTTGCTCAAAAAGGTGTGATTTTAAGCACAATGAATTCTATTAATTATCACTGCTGTCCAAAACAAATTTGTACCATCCATAAATTGGATTATTCCGCTTGTCTTAATCTGGGCCTTCACAAATTCGGGAAAAAGAAGATTGTGTTTGAAGGCGGAAAAGAGACGTGGCGCGATGAGGAATACAAAACGGTAGCTTATGAAAATGTTTCTTGGTTGTTCAACGAAATAGTCTATCTCAAATTTCGCTTTCCACGTCTCCCATCTTCAGGCAGAATCTTCCTCGAATTTGTGACAGCCCCGGTCACTGAGCCGTCAGTCGACGGACGAAGTGCGGTCACTGAGCGGAGTCGAAGTGTTGCTTAATTTGGACCTGTCCGTCCCCTGGCGGATCAAGACAAATTAATAAGAAAACGACTTATGAAACGCAGGCCTATTTTGGGGATTAAAATGAAAATTATCGAATCTAATCGGTTAACTCATTGTAAATAATGTGCTAATATTTGCTTTTTAGACTATTTGGGACAGGGGTGGACAGGAGTGATTGATTATTCAAATTCCTCACTTACTTGAGCCTTATTCATCGTCTCAGCTACCTTCTCAATCTCTTCATAGCGGAGATTAGACACCGACTCGGTGGCGCCGGCGATTTTCTTTACCAGGAAACGCTCAACGAAATTCATCTTTTCAAAAAGATACTCGCCGCCAACGATGGCGTTGTTTAGAGATTGATTCCTCAGTTCTTTGGGATAGTTATTCTCAAATTGCGCTTTTTCTTCTGCTTCATTCATACAGCAGAGATAGAGGGCCAGCTTCTTTTCCAGAAGTATTGCATGATTTGCTTGCATAAATTATAGCTGTTTTCATTTCAGACTCCTTTATGTTTTGGGGAATGTTTTCCGTTTGCGCCAATAGAGACAGCGCTGCCATTAATAAAATTGCGATTATTTTCATTTTTAATTCCTTTCACTTTGCGAAAATTTTCCTGCTGGCTGAAAAACAAATCCAAATCGGCCGTAAGCTGAGCCTGGCATGTCAAAATCAGCTTGATTGTAGAAATCGGTGTAGATTCTGGAACCCCGATAAAGTTCCATCTCTAGACCCAGCTTTGCGCCATTTTTCAGTTGCCAGGGCAGGGCTGAAAATCCCATGGCCATTCCCGAGGAGAAATTATCAATGGAAAAGTCAGGCAGTGTTCCGGCGCCGCTAAGATTCACAAAATTATATTGCCCAACAAAGCCGATTTTCAGCCGACATTCAGCATCGGGGAAATGTCTTTTTAGCAGTGGCAGGCGCAGCATCAGGGGAATGGTAAGCTGCGTCAGTGAAAGCGCCCGATCTCCCTCAAAAGCATTTCATTTATCATCGTAAAGAAATTCGTGCTGGTTGTGGGAAATTGTCAAACCGCTCTCCAATTCGGCTTTTCCCACAGGGGCGATGACTTTGGCGCTTCCGTAATAGCCGTGGTTGGTGGCGCCGGTAAAGGCATCCACGGCGCTTTTTCTCCATTCGGAATATTGGCAATTACTGATAAATCTGTATTTTCCACAATTCCGCCGGTGTAGCTTCCGCCGTGAAATTCACTTCTCACAAAAAATGGACTGCTGCAGGCGCTTAATAAACCCAGCAACAAGACCGGGCAAAAATAACTTCGTAAAGTCCTTTTCACTGTTTTATCTCCCTGAATTTATCCACATAAAAATCCAGCGTCTCGTAATGGTTATCATTCTGAATTGAGCGCATCAGCCACACTGAAAAGGTTATGGCAATCAGCGCAAAGGTGGGCATAATGAAAATCACCGGGATCACATTGACGCCATTGAGAGCCATTGCTAAAATTTTAGCAGTTAGTGCGCTCATCATCAGCGAAAGGAAAACTACATAAGGCAGGCCAAAAAGGTAGCCGACACGTTGCCTGCGAAAAAGCATCAGTCCAACAATAAAAGAGACTGGTAAAAGGAGCCCCAGATTTAGTCCCTGAACAATCAGCGCGGTGTAATGCTCCAGACTTTTGGGAAAGAGAGTGCCATCCAGCAGTGGTGGCATGATGATACTCAGCCAGAGAAAAGCCACTGAGTAAGCACTGAAGATGAGATAGCCACCGGCATAACGGGCGGCCTTATCGGAAGTGAAAAGATCGCCCAAATCCGGTAGATTCAGCTCCGTCAGCACCAGGAAAAGCGCAAAAAAAGAGCAGCAAAGCAGTACAGCATAGACCAGGAAAAGGAAATTGTACATCCCCATCGTCAGGTAGAAGAGATAAGTCACTAGGAAATAAAAGAGTGTTCCCGCCAGCAGAAATCTTCCCCGCAGCGAGCCCATTCTTGAGAAAAAAAGAGCAATCAGCAGCAGCGGCACGGCGGCAAAAAGTGTGATATAATCCTGAGCAATCCCCTGTATGGCCACATCAGCCGTCATGTGCTGATAGATGCCTTGACCGTAAATCCGTACCGTTTCGCCGCGAATGGATTCATATTCATATCCACCGGGACCTTCATTGGAAAGAATCCCCACCGCTGCAGCCACAGATGCCAGCACGGCGATGATCAAAACCAGGCTAATTAATGCTTTTTGATAAATCATTTTTCTTCCTTTCTTTTTTTAGAAGGCGGCGCGCTCTTTCCGCTCATTTTTGCCGCTTTTCTTTTCCGCCATCTTCATCTCACCGCAAACATATCGGTTTTTTGAGAAAGCATCGTTTCACCTTCCCGAAAAAGAAGTCTCACTTAGCAAAAAAGGAGTCTCAGATTAAGTGAGACTTAAAATGTGATGGGGAGAGAGGGAGGCGGGGGGGGGCTGAGAGACTGAGAGACTGAGAGATGGAGAGAAGTAAGTTTCACAATTCTGTATAGATAATCGAATATTTTTCGACTATCTGTGCAAAAACAGGAAACTCTTGAGAGACGGTCATTTCACCTGAGCTGAAAATGGGTTTCACTTTAGCAAGAATGGTGTCTCATTTTATGTGAGATGCAAAAAACTGTTCTGAGATTTATATCAATCCACCTCATTTGGAAAGAAAATCAAATCTATAAGTAAAAGATTATTGGAC
>DSDE01000224.1 GCA_011049095.1 Fidelibacterota bacterium | reverse complement strand
GATTATATTGAAGCAATGAAATGCCACAAAGAACAAAAGGAAATCTGCCTGGAAATAGGAGATAAAAGCGGTTATTCAAAAGCGGTAGGCAATATGGGAATTTTGCATAGGTATCAAGGTGAATATTCCCAAGCGATGACGCGCTATGAAGAATATAAAAAAATATGTCTGGAATTAGGGGATAAAAGCGACTATTCAAGAGCAGTGGGTAATTTGGAAAATGTCTATAAAGAACAAGGCGATTTTCCCAAGGCAATGGAATGCTATGAAGAAGCTGTAGGGCTTGGCAGGGAACTGAACAATATGACTTATCTGTGTGAATATCTCTCAGTCAAAGCAAATTTATTATTTATGCAAAAAGAATACGACAATGCAAAATCAAGCAACAAGGAAGCCAGTCAGATAGCGATCGAGCTGCAAAGTCAAGATACAATCTTTTCCACTACGATTTTCAAGCACAAACTCCGCGCTTTAGAAAACCGAGAAGAGGCCGTTAGCAAATTGGAGCAAATGTTGATTGGCGGAGCAAACGAAGAAAACCAGGCGACACTCCATTATGAAATTTACAAAATTCAAAATTCTGAAGAGCAGCGCCAGAAAGCCCTTGAACTCCACCAAAAATTAGCAAGTAAAAGTCAAAAATTTTACTATAAAAAGCGAATAGAAGAATTAAGCGCAAACGAGGCGCACGCCCAATGAACAAGTTTTTTTTAGAAGCTTCGGCAGATAAGTCGAGGCAAATATTGTTTTCTTCCCAAAAGGGAACAAAGCGAAATTTTTAACAAATAAAACGAGGTGAAAATGGACCCAATGAACGATTTATATCCCATAGTAGAAACCTTTAACGAAGGGATGCTGCCGGTTTCAGATCTGCATACGCTGCATTACAATGAAGCTGGCAATCCTGATGGAATTCCGGTGATTTTTATTCATGGCGGACCGGGCGCCGGCACATCCCCGCGCAACCGCCGCTTTTTTGATCCGGAAGCCTATCGCATCATTCTTCTGGATCAGCGGGGCAGCGGTAAGAGCACACCAATGGCTGAGCTGCGGGACAATAGCACCTGGCAACTGGTGGATGATATAGAAAAACTGCGCCGTCACCTGAAAATCGAGCGCTGGCTTGTTTTTGGCGGAAGCTGGGGCAGCACCCTCTCCCTCACTTACGCCATCGAGCATCCGCAAAGAGTTCTGGGACTCATTCTGCGGGGGATTTTTCTCTGCAGCCCGCGGGAAATCCAGTGGTTTTATCAGGAAGGCGCTTCCAGAATTTTTCCCGATGAGTGGGAGAAATACGTGGCGCTCATTCCAGAAAACGAGCGTCACGATATGGTCGCTGCCTATTACCGTCGGCTGACAGACCCCGATCTTGATGTGCAAATTGCTGCTGCCAAAAACTGGAGCATCTGGGAAGCCCTCACATCCAACCTTTATCCTGATTATGACGAAGCGGCTGCCTACGAGGCTAATGCCGAGCGTGCCTTGAAATTTGCCCGTATCGAAGCCCACTATTTTATCAATCATGGTTTTTTCCCTGAGCCGGACTATCATCTGAAACGGATAGACCGCATTCGCCAGATCCCCACCCACATCGTGCAGGGACGCTATGATATCGTCTGCCCTATAGAGACCGCCTGGGCGCTGCATCGTGCTTTTCCCGAAGCCAAATTTCATATCTCTGCCGATTCCGGACACAGCGCTATGGAAAAAGGGAATCGCAGCGCCCTGAAAGAAGCCACCGATTATTTTAAAACCCTCTTGAAAGGAGTTCGCTGATTTGAAAAAACTCATAATTTTATTCTTCACAGCCAGTCTATTATGGAATTGTGCCGCCACAGCTCCGGTGCAGACTGCGCCGCTTTCCCCAAGAGATGCTTTTCTGGCCGATAGCTTGAATATTCCCCAGGAAAAGCTGGCCGAACTCAAAGCCAGACCCCTCTACACCTTTGCACCGGCAGAAATTGATCTCTACCTGCGCTGGCTTTTTCATGCCGAACCCGATCTGCGCAAAAGAGTGGAGCATCTGGGACGGAAAAATCTGGGGCAGCCTTATCAGATCTACCTGTTGGGAGAGTTCCCTTTTGAATATTATGATGACGAACCGCTTGTCAGTCTCAGCAAATCAGATTGTGTTGTTTTTTCAGAGCATACCTATGCCATGGCGCTGGCCCACGACTGGAAAAGCTTTGTCACCTGGCTGCAGCGGATTCGCTATAAAGATGGTGAAATCGGTCTGCAAACCCGAAATCACTACACCGAATACGACTGGGACCGCAATAATAGCTGGCTGGTAACCGATATAACAGCCAATCTGGCCGGTGAAAATGTCCGCTACGACACCAGTGCCTACGACAAAAACCGTTTTTTCAGCCGCTGGGGACTGATGACAAATCACGCACCGGACACGCTTATCTGGGATTATATTCCATACGAGTATGTGCCCCAAATTCTCGATTCGCTACAAACCGGCGACTTTGTGAATATTGTCCGTGGCTACCCCAATGGCGTCTGGGTGGGCCATGTCGGGCTTATTATACGCACACCTGGCGGCAAGGTAAATTTTCTCCACAGCACGACGCCCAATGTCATCGAGCAGGATATTCTCAGCTATCCCTTCCCCAATCCGAAAGAATTCAATGCCGAAAGGGAAGCCTGGAATCAATCCATTATCGAGAAAAATAAATCCATTGCCGCTCATAACGAGAAGCTGAAAACGGGCGGTCTGCGCAAACTCTGGTCAAAACCCAAAAGACCATTGGCGCCCAAACCGATTTTTTATGGTTTTCGCTTTTTGCGGCTGAATGAAGACCCAATTCAGGATTTACGGGAAATCTATGGCGAGGAAGCGCTGCAATTACGGATTCCCATCCCGCTTCATCCATCGCAAATGTTTTTGAAAATGGGAAATACACCCGGCATCGTACCGGATTCATTAGAATCAGACAGCTTGCAAACAGACATCGAGTAAATATTGGGAAAAATCAGACAGCTTTCAGAGCAGCTCACCAATAAAATAGCCGCCGGTGAAGTGGTGCAGCGGCCTGCATCCGTGGTGAAAGAGCTTATCGAAAACAGCATTGACGCCGGCGCTACGGAGATTATTGTTGTTATTGAAGACGGTGGCAAAGAGCTGATACAGATTATTGACAATGGCATTGGAATGGATGAGGACGATCTGCTCCTGGCCTTTGACCGCCACGCCACTTCTAAAATTAGCAGCTATGATGAGCTGTTGGAAGTACAAACGCTGGGTTTTCGCGGTGAAGCGCTGGCCAGTATTGCCGCTGTGGCAATGGTTGAGGTCCGATCCTGTCTTAGAGGCATGCTTGAAGGGCGGCGCCTCACCATCAATGGCGGAAAATTCGGTTCGATTTTGCCAATTCCTATGCAGCCGGGCACCGTTTTTGAAATTCGTAAACTTTTTTTCAATGTGCCGGCACGGCGAAAATTTCTCAGGGAAACCAACACCGAATACCGTCAAATCATCGAAACGCTGCGGCAATTTGCTTTAGGCTACCCCAATCTTCGCTTTAGTTTCAGCGCCAATGGAAGGGAAGTCTTTCTCCTGCAGCCAGCGGAGCTTCCCAGCCGGATAGGGCAGCTCTTTTCGCATCACTATACTGGAAAGGTGATTCCGGTGGCATTCTCAACAGAAATCTTCTCAATTGAAGGTGTTGTGGGCACTCTGGACTTGGTGCGAACGCGGGGTGGGGAGCAGTATCTCTTTGTCAACCGGCGCTATGTGGTGGACCGTAACCTCAATCTGGCTGTCTATCAGGCCTATGACCGGCTTCTCGATCGGGGACAATTTCCCTTTTTCGTGCTGAATATCAAAATGGATCCCAAATTGGTGGATGTAAACGTCCATCCCCAGAAAACCGAGATCAAATTTCGCGATGAATGGGCGGTGCACAATCTTTTGCGCGGCCGGCTAAATCACCTTTTACAGGAAAAACTCATTGCAGCGCCGTCATTTAGCCAGGCGCTGCCACCAGCAGACCGCTCACAGCCCGATACCCAAAGTGAGCTTGATTATTCACCACAGACAGCAGCTTTAACGGTGACCAGCAATCCACAGTTCGCAAAATCACCGGGACTGCCGCAGGGCCGCCCCGAACAGCAGCGAATGAACTTTTCACTTCCAAAATCAGCGCCAATTAATAATGATGATCTGGCCAATAAAGTGCGTCACTTTGAGCAAAATCTGCAGAAAGACAGCGAAGCAGGCAATCCCGTTGGGGAACTGGCGATGGCCCATTTCTGGCAGGCTCACGGGCGCTATATTTTTGCCCAGATTGCCAGCGGCATCATTATCGTAGATCAATATGCCGCCCACGAGCGCATTCTTTTTGAAAAAGCCCAGAAAGTGCTGGCCAACCAGAGTCAAAGCGCCAGCCAGCAACTCTTGTTTCCTCTAACCATTGAGCTGAGCCCCGACGACTTTTCTTTAATGCTGGATTGTTTTCCTGCACTGCAGAAATTAGGTTTTGTCCTGCGGGAATTTGGCAAAAATATGCTCATCCTTGAAGCTATTCCGGCGGCTATGCGCTTCATTGATGAAGGGCAGATTATTCTGGAAATGTTGCACGACGTACAGCAGCGCAAAGCGCCGGGCACTGCTATGAGCGACAAAATTGCCTTTGCTTTTGCTGCCCGTGCCGCCGTGCGCAGTGGTGATAAGCTGCAGCCATCTGAAATGCAGCAGCTTCTGGATGAACTTTTTGCCACGCCCAATCCTTATTTTTCACCTACAGGCCGACCTGTCATTGTGCAAATGAGCCTCAATGAACTCGACCGCCGATTCGAGCGTAAATAATGAGCCAGCCGCCACTTATTTTCATCGTGGGTCCCACCGCCAGCGGAAAGTCTGCCTTGGCGTTGTCTTTGGCTGAAGCGCTCCAGGGTGAAATCATCTCTGCTGACAGCCGGCAGCTTTATTGCAAAATGGATATCGGCACCGCAAAGCCAAGCCGCGAAGAACTTGCCCGCGTCCCCCATCACATCATAGATATTCGAAACCCCGATGAGTCTTTTTCCGCTGGAGAATTTAGCAGGCAGGCCCAGAACATTATCGCAGAAAAAATGGCGGCTGGGATTCCTATTATCGTTTGCGGCGGCAGCGGGCTCTATATTCAAGCCCTTTTGGGAATGATTTTTAAGAAATCCGCCACCGATCCGGACATTCGCCGGGAGGTGGAAAAGCTGGGTATTGAGCGGGGATGGGACAAGCTATGGTTAGAATGGTGCAACAAAGATTCGTCTGCGCTTAAGGTGAGCCCCAATGACATCAAACGCATTAGCCGAGCCTGGGAAATTTTTAGAATGACCGGCGCTTTTCCAGGCGCTCATTTTAAAGCACAGGATTATACATTTCCATGGGAATACCTTTCTTTTGGGCTTTCGCCAGACCGCGATACCTTGTTGCAGCGGATTGCAGCCCGTACCGAGCTGATGCTTTTAGAAGGTCTTATTGGTGAGGTGGAAAGCCTTCTGGCTGCCGGTTATCTACCTGAACTCAACGCTATGAATTCCGTTGGCTATAAAGAGACAATCGCCTTTCTCAAGGGTGAAATCAGCCGCGCGGAACTCACGGAGCAGATTCTTATCCACACGCGCCAGTTTGCCAAGCGACAGAAAACCTGGTTTCGCAAATATGCCCCACAGCAGTGGCTGGAATATGAAAATTATTTACCAATGGACAAGTTTTTGCGGTACATTTTCCAAGTGATGGATGATGCAATGTTTAAAAATAAAAGGGAGTAGTATGAGTTTCCCGGAAATCTTTAAAATCCGCTATGCCGCAAAGCTTTTTGTCAGTCATCTGTTGGCAGTTTTGTTGGTTTCAGGCAGTGTTGGCACCTTTTTCTACTATCGGGCGATGGATAATCTGATGCGGAGTCTCCAATCGCGTCTGCAAAACAGCGCTGCCATTCTCAGTCAAAGCATTGATGCCAATGGCCTGCCATCAAGTCGCCTGAAGATATTCATCAGCCTGCCTACACTCGCAATCTGGAAATTCTTCGCAGAATGCGTCGATCAAATCCTGACATAGCCTTTCTCTATGTTATGCGTAAAGAGCCGCAGGGGGTTGTTTTTGTTGTGGATTCCGATGAGACAGAAGGCCAGGCGCTTCCCGGGAAAATTTATGAGGAGATAACGCCGCTGATGGAAATTGGCTTTTTCCAGGCATCGGTTGATGATAAGCTGATTGAAGATGAGTGGGGCGTTTTTCTCTCTGGCTATGCGCCCCTGCGGAATGGTAATGGGCGCTATTTGGTTGGGATTGATATGCGGGCTAATGAGGTGCAAAATAAACTCTCGGAGCTGCGGCAGACAGGCATTATCTCTCTTTTGGCATCTATCCTGCTAGCGCTGCTTTTTGCTCATTTAATTTCCCGCGGTCTGACCCGCCGCATTGCACTCCTTTCTAATC
>DSDE01000020.1 GCA_011049095.1 Fidelibacterota bacterium | reverse complement strand
TTTGGGGGATTAAACCGAGAATCCTCAAATCTCAGTTTTCAAGACACTGTAAATAAAGTATTGTAATCAGCTTTCCAGATTATTTAGGACAGCAGTGAAAAAAAATGATAAATATTGCCGAGAATGAAGCTTTTCATTTCACGCACAGGCATTATTCCCTAAATTTGGAAAAATAATGAGGGAACATGATAAAAAAATTACTGATTGCCAACCGGGGGGAGATCGCAGTCAGAGTGATACGCAGCGCCCGGGAGATGGGCATTGCCATTGTTGCTGTGTTTAGTGAGCCGGATCGCCTCAGTCCCCATGTGTTGATGGCTGATGAAGCTTTTGCTCTGCCTGGCAAGAGCTCGCAAGAGACTTACCTTGATTTAGGCAAGATTCTGAAAATCGCAAAAAAATCGGGTGCCGATGCTATTCATCCGGGCTATGGATTTTTATCTGAAAATGCTGATTTTGTAAAAGCAGTGAAGGAGGCGGGAATTATTTTTGTAGGGCCTGCACCGGAAGCCATCGAGATAATGGGCGACAAAACAGCAGCGCGGCAGACTGTGAGCCGCTATGATGTGCCGCTTATTCCCGGACTGAAAAAGCCCATCACTGAAATTGCGCAGGCCATAAAAAGCGCCGGGCAGATTGGATATCCCATTTTGGTGAAAGCGGCTGGTGGCGGCGGCGGCAAAGGTATGCATCTGGTAAGGGAAGCCAATGGACTTGAACAGGCAGTACGGCAGGCACAGCGAGAAGCAAAGTCGGCCTTTGGTGATGACCGTGTCTATCTGGAAAAATATGTGGATAATCCCCACCATATCGAAATCCAGATTTTAGCTGACAAATATGGCCACATCATTCATCTCAATGAGCGTGAATGCAGTATTCAGCGCCGCTATCAAAAAATCATCGAAGAGACACCCAGTCCCCTATTAACGCCGGAGATGCGAAAACGGATGGGCGAAGCGGCTGTGCTGGTAGCCAGAAGCTGTCAATATGAAGGAGCCGGCACTGTAGAATTTCTCGCTGATGAGCTGGGGCATTTCTATTTTCTGGAAATGAATACGCGGCTTCAGGTGGAGCATCCTGTCACCGAAATGGTTAGTGGAATTGATTTGGTAAAAATGCAGCTACTCATCGCGGCGGGGGAGAGGCTTCCCCTGAATCAGGAGGATATTCAGCCCCGTGGTCACGCTATTGAAGCCCGTATATATGCCGAAGACCCGGGAAATGATTTTGCTCCATGCACAGGTATTATAGAAGAGCTTTGGATTCCCGATGGCCCGGGGATTCGCTTTGATGGCGGCATTCGGCAAAAATTGGCTGTCTCGCCCTATTATGACCCGATGCTGGGCAAGCTTATTGCATGGGATGCTGACCGTAAAAGCGCTATTGCCCGGCTGGACAGAGCCCTCAGCGAGTTTCTCATTGCCGGAATTGATACCAGTATTCCCTTTTGCAGAGCTGTTTTGCGCCATCGGGAATTTCAAGAGGGCAGATATGATACACAGTTTCTCGAAAAACATCTTGATTCGCTGCTGGCTAAACCCGATAACCGAAATTCTCAAAACATAGCCGCCATTGCTGCTTCGGTCATCGAGACTAAGAGCCGCCATTTTCTAAATGCCATTGACAGACCAAAGCAGCGCAATAACAGCAAGTGGCGCCGCAGCGGGAGGACTAATTAAATGAATATTAGTTTTAAAGCAGAAATAGATGGACAATCTCTGGAAATCAGCCTGCGGCCCAACGGCGATTGTTTTGATGTATTATTGGAAAAAGGCGGTCAGGAAATGGATTGCCGGCAGCTTTCCCCTCATACCTATTCATTCATTATTGACAATCGGTCTGCGCTGCTGATCATCGAGAAAAAAAGCAGGGGATTGGAGATAACCCTTGATCATCAGAAATATCACCTGCTGCTGAAGGATGAAATGCAGCAGATGCTGGATAAAATGGGCATCAAAAGTGAAGAATTGGCTCAGGATAAAAAAATTATCGCCACCATTCCAGGATTAATTCGTAAAATAGAGACCCGTCCCGGTGAGCTGGTGACGGCAGGGCAGGGCCTGATGATTGTAGAAGCAATGAAAATGGAAAACGAACTAAAATCACCTGTCAGTGGCATTGTCAAAAGCGTTTTTGTGAGTGAAGGGCAAAGCATTGAAAAAGGTGATCTATTAGTTGAGTTAGAATAAGGAGAATGATATGCGCTTTTCAATGAAAGGATTAGTCGGAGCTGGCCTGGGCTGGGCGCTTTTTGGTCCCATCGGTGCCATTATCGGTGGAATTTTGGGTTCACAGCTTGATGGCGGGGAGAGCAGCACATACCAGGAGCTTTCACAGGGTAAAAAAAGCACAACCCGGGAAGATTTCTACGCCTCGCTGATTCTTATTTTTAGTCAGTTGATTAAGGCTGACAGAGATATTGCTAAAAAAGAGATTAGCTTTGTAAAAAACTACCTGCAAAGGTCTATTCCCGATGCAGCCTTTGTCCAGGAGCTGATGTACCTTCTCAAACAAGTCCTGGAAAAGGATATTGCCATAGAGCCGGTGGTGAAACAAGTGGCAGAAAATATGGACTTTTCCTCTCGCATTCAGTTGGTGCATCTCCTTTTTAGTTTGGCTCTATCTGATCATCAGCTTGCCGAATCAGAAGATGCTTTCCTGCGCCGCGTCTGTATGCAGCTTGGCCTTTCAATAGCCGATTACAACAGTATTTCTGCCGCCTACAAGCCAAAAAGCGATTATCAGGCCTATCAGATTCTTGAAGTGGACACCGAGGCCAGCGTGGAAGAGATCAAGGCTTCATATAAGCGCCTTGCTTTGCTCTATCATCCTGATAAAGTCGCCCATTTGGGCCCGGAGCTGGTGGCTACTGCTGAAGAAAAATTCAAAACCATTAACGATGCCTATCACAAAATCCGCAAGGCACGAAAATTTTAGGAAATAAATGACAATCTACGGAAATGGACTGCTGACCTTAGACCATTTGGTGGCGGTGGATATTTTTCCCCGCCGCGATGAAAAACGCAATGTGAAAAAGCTGGTGCAGCAGCCCGGCGGTCCTGTCCCTAATGCCCTGGCATTTTGCGGCCGCAGTGGACTGAATATCGAACTGGCGGCAGAGATTGGCGACGACTGTCCCGGGCTGATGGTTCACGATTTTTGGCAGATGCAGGGCTTTTCGTCTCGTTTTATCAGCCGCTCTCCGGATATCAAAACCCCCCAGGCCTTTGTCCTCATCGAAGAAAAATATGGTCAGAGAACGGTCTTTCTCCATTATCCAAATAAAGCGATAACGGAAATCTCGTCAGACTTTTTGAGTTTGCCGGGTAAGGGTGATTTTTTTCTGACAGACGGACGCTTTCCGGAAACCCAGCTCGAGCTTACAAAAGCAGCCTATTCACGGGGCGCCTGCACATTGCTGGACCCCGGCAATCGGGAGATAGATTTACAGCTCTGGCAGGATTATATTTCTCACATGATCGTTTCTAAAACGTTCATCGTGAAAAACTATGGCGAGATTGATCTTTTTTCTGCCCTGCACAAGCTGCGGCGGGGAGGAGTAATGAGCGCGGCCATCACATTGGGAGCCGGCGGCGCTATTGTTCTCTGTGGTGAAAATCCTGAGTTTATTCCGCCTAAAAAAGTTAAAGCCGTGGATACAAATGCCGCCGGAGACATCTTTCATGGCGCTTTTATATATGGTCTGGCCAAAGCTTATGAATTGATTGATGCCTACAATTTTGCCAATCGCGCCGCTGCATTCAGCACTCAGTTTACTGGTACGCATCACCCTGAATTAAATGCGGCTTCCATTAGTGAAACCGAAGAGTGAGCATCAATGAGATTCAGGCATTTTTGCGGACAGGAGATCACCAGTATTCTCGAAGCTCTGGCAGCGCTGCGCGTTGCTGTTTTTTGCGAATATCCTTGCCTGCCGCCCTTCAGTGATGAGATGAATTCACTGCAGGAGCCTTTTTTGGCGAAGGGACTCAATTCGGAGCTTTTTTTCTATTTTGGGGAAAGTCTCATCTTGCCAGATTATCGGGGACATGGATATGACCATCTCTTTTTCGATGAGCGGGAAAAAGAGGCGCTAAAATGGAATCGCTATACTCAATGCTGTTTTTGCGCTGTTGACCGACCAGATAATCATCCACTCAGGCCGGCAGATTATCGCAGTCTGGAGCCATTTTGGCAAAAACGGGGCTATGAAAAAAGAGAAGACTTAAAATGCCGGCTTTATTGGCCAGACCTAGACGATAGTCAACAGACAGCAAAAAGCCTCACATTTTGGCTAAAAACGATAAATTGAACGGAAGAAAAAGGCTATTATGATATGCGTCTTTAAAATAGATACCGTTGTCGGGAATTCTTTTGGCCGGGCTGCTGATATTTCTTTTGGAGAATTTTCATGTCAGTAATTATTTATGACGGTGACTGCGGCATTTGTCAGCGTTTGCTCAATTTTGTTTTGCATAGAAGCCGCAGTAATCCCACAGCGCTGGTTAATCAAAATCTGGCTCAGTTTTCCGAGCTGACTTTTATTCCCCAAAAACTGGCTAAAGAACAGGTTCTCTGGATTGAAAACGAAAAAATATACGCTGGCAGCCAGGCCATAGCTGAAGTTTTCAAAACAATGCCAGCTTTTTGGCGACTGCTGGGATTTGTGATAAATTTGCCGGGACTGCGAAGTGTAAGCCAGATGATTTATCTGCAGATAGGCCGGAAACGCCATAAGATTTCTGAGCTTCTCTACGGAAAAGCCTGTGAAATTCCAAAGCAGGATAAAAAAAGAAAGGATAAATATGATACTTTATGATGATACTCCACTTGCGCAATTTCTGAAAAAAGATGAATTAGAAAAGACGAAAGCAGAAGCGCAAAATGCACTGGAAATATTAAAAAGCCGCGATGGTGCTGGTAATGAGTTTCTGGGGTGGCTAGACCTGCCCTTTCAGAAAAAAGTTGATCTGCAGGCAATTCAGTCTGTGGCTGATGAAATTCGGCAGGGTGACAATCTGCTGGTTTGCATTGGTATTGGCGGCAGCTATCTGGGCGCACGGGCTGTTATAGAAGCTATCTACGGCAATCGGCACAGTATTCGGTTTGCCGGGCATCATCTTTCACCGCTGGGGCTGAAAGAGCTCCTCGATGAGCTTGAAAATCGTGATTTTTACGTGAATGTGATTTCCAAATCGGGCACTACAACTGAGCCGGGCATTGCTTTTCGCATTCTCAAGGAATACACGGAACAACGATATGGTGATGATACGCAAAAACGAATAATCACCACCACAGACGCCAATCGGGGCGCGCTCCTTTCGCTGGCAAAAAAGGAAGGATACCGCCGCTTTGTCATTCCCGATGATGTGGGGGGACGCTTTTCTGTGCTCACTGCAGTGGGATTGCTGCCTATACTCAGCGCCGGCATCGCGCTGGATGATATACTGGCCGGAGCCATTGCTGGAATGAATCAGTCGCTGGAAAATTGCCATAAAAATATGGCTCTGAGATATGCCGCTAACCGCATTGCACTCTACCGTTCTGGGAAAAAGATAGAAATTCTAGCCAACTTTGAACCGCGCCTTCACTCGTTGACCGAATGGTGGAAGCAGCTTTATGGCGAATCAGAAGGCAAAAATGCGCAGGGACTCTTTCCGGCTGCTGTGGATCTGACAACAGACCTTCATTCTATGGGCCAATGGATTCAGGATGCCGAGCGAAGCATTTTTGAGACCTTTCTGACTATTGGTCGCTATGAGCACGATTTTATTCTAAAAGCGGCTGACGATGACGCCGACCAACTCAACTACCTGGCGGGAAAAAGCCTCAGCTATGTAAATCAAAAGGCTTATGAAGGCACTCGGGAAGCCCATCTCGACGGGGCTGTGCCTTCCTCGAGCTTTAGTCTGGAAAAACTCGATGCTCGGCATATCTTTGAGCTGATGATGATATATGAAGTGGGAATCGCCCTTTCAGGATACATGGCCGGCGTCAATCCCTTTGACCAGCCCGGCGTTGAAGCCTATAAAAATAATATGTTTCGCCTGTTGGGGAAGCCGGGATTCAGCAGCTAAGAAAGAAAACGCCGTATTGCTTTCATCAAAACTTTTGATGAAACTGGCTTTGTGATATAATCATCCATTCCCACATTGATATAGCGCTCCATATCGCCTTTAATCGCGTTTGCCGTGAGAGCAATTATGGGTATCCGTTTGCGATTCTGTTTATTTTCCAAAGTGCGGATGGCCTTAGCTGATTCGATGCCATCCATCACCGGCATTTGGATATCCATCAGAATCAAATCAATTCGATGCGCTAGATACTTGTTGACGGCTATTTGGCCATCGCCGGCAATTATTGTTTTAAAGCCATTTATTTTTAGCAGCTTATCAGTAATTTTCTGGTTGATAAGATTATCCTCGACCAATAAAATGGTGAAA
>DSDE01000058.1 GCA_011049095.1 Fidelibacterota bacterium | reverse complement strand
GCGTATGAGTATTGATGGTGAAAAGGAAAGAATCGCTCTGGGCGTGGAGCGTCTGTCCGGCGCTGTCGCTGTATTCTAAAAAGAATGGCAGATTTTGAATTTCCCAGTCGAGGGTCTGAAAACCATCGTTAATAAAAGCCCAGGAACTGTCAATATAGCGCTCCTGAATGAGTTTGTCATAAACCGAATCGCGGCTGGAAACAAATGTGGGCGGTGTCATGGAGAAAGTGAGCGTATCAGATGAAGGGACGGTGAATTGTGTATCGCTGACGGTGACGGACCACTTGACCGGGGCTAAAATCGGGAAGTCAATCGCCAGCAAGTCGAGGTGTATGGTGGTGTCGCTGGTACTGAAAGTGGTATCGCCATTGCTACGGTGGAGCGTGAGCCGGTAAGTGTGAGTTGTATCGTCCACATCCACAGACTTTCTCCAGGTGAAAGGCTGATTGGCTGAGTCGGCTTTGCTAAATTCCCGCAGTGGCGAAAGGAGATTAAAAGGCAGCGGCGGATCATTGACGGGAATGACAGTCAGGGTAAAAGTGAGGGTATCCCGCGCGCCGAAAGCATCTTCTACAATGAGACTGACGACGGTGTCGCCGGTTTCCCAGTTGTTGGGGGTCCAATTTAGGACAATGGAGGTGTCGCCAAGGGTCTCCATCACTATTCGGCGAGGTGCAATGGGCATCGTGAAAGTGAGGAAATCATCGCTGATGGTGCCGCGGTCAACATCGTAAGCCGTCAAGGTCAATGTATAGAGTGAATCTTCTAAAACAGCCTGCGTATCGGAAATTGCGGCAAACTGCGGCTCTTGATTGACCACATACTGAAAGTTGTGCTTATAAGGCGCTGATTGCAGATTTCCAGCGGAGTCAATGGCGGTGACGGTCAATTCGTAGTTTTCACGATTGGTTAAATGACTTTTCAAGACCTGCAATGTCCAGCCATCTGGCAGAAGCGCATCGCTTGTAACGCTGTCAGGGAGCCAGCCATTCTTATAGAAATAGCCATCACTGAGTCGCTTTAAGCTGGCAGGCGCGCGACGTAAACCACTGCCATCATCGCTGGCAATTCCGCTGAGGGTCGAATCTTCATACCATTCCGTATCGAAATAATAAGCTTCCAAAGCAGCAGAAGAAACCGGTGCGACAAGATCAATCAGAACACCGTCTGTCGTCAAAGTATCACTGTGATTGCCGGCGCTGTCCACTGCAAATATATGGAAACGATATTCTGAATTATGCTCTAAAGCCAAGTCATCAGTGACGTTGGTATCCAAACCTACAGAGAAGAAATCCAATACAGTCGGGTCAATATCTATAAATTCCAGACCATAGTGATATTCCAAAAGACCGGTGTGACCATCGGAGAAGCCGCTCCAGCTTGCCCGCAAACTATCGCCTGGAATGAGATAATCAATATCCTGCGATTCCAGGCCATCCTTCACCAAACCGGCCAGCGGCGCGATGCGGTCGAGAATAAGCGTGTCGGCTGAAACGGGCGATGTGGTAAAGTTACCTGCCTGATCAAAGATGCGGGCTTTTAACGTGAAATATCTTCCCTCTTCCATCTCAGGAAGATCAAAGAAATCGGCGTTTAGCAGGCTGTCAGAGAGATTCAACGTCTTTGGCAATAGTGTGTAAATAGTATCCGCCATTCCCAATGAATGCCAGACAGCAGAACCTTCTGCCTGAGCCAAAATCTGAACCCTTCCTTTGAGAAGAGTGGTGTCAGCAGCAGAAATGGGAATCTGCACGCTGAGACTTTGAGTCTTGCCATTATAATAATTGGGGAAATTTTGATAATTGGGCAACGGACGGCTGTAGGAAATTTCAAAATCATCCGGTGCTGTATTATCAATTTTGAGTCTCGGTAAATCGCTGCCGGTGACAGCCACATTTCCTGCCAGGTCGGCGGCATTAACAACGGCATTCACATAGCCATCAGTCGTATCGGGAATAATGAAGAGTTTTCTGACCCAGCGCAATTCTCCAAGGTATTCTTCATAATTCATTGGCTCATAGATGAGTGTATCATCGCCATTGTATTGAATGGCGACTTGGGGAATATTTTGCAGCGCTTCAGGGCTATCAAGCCAGAAGGTGATCAAGTCATTGAACTTGGCCATTGTGTCTGAGAAAGCCACATTCACAACGGGAATTTGGATATCGTAAGTAATTGAATCAATGATTGTTAAGGCCGAACTGTTGCCGGCAGAATCCATAGCTGTAAATTCCAGATTGTAGATGCTGCCGTTAATTAAGTTCGTGGCTGTCAGCGTATCGGTGTGTGTTCCGGCAATTAGGCTGCTGTCCTGAAGGGTGAGAATATGGGGCGACAGTGGATCAATAGAGCCATCAATCCGCGTCCAGGTGATACTGCCACTAACAATATTTTTGTTGAGTGTGTACTGGACGCGCTGATGATTCACAAAACTGAGGCGTGCCGGGCTGATATTGCTGAATTGAGGCAGATTATTGTCCACCACCATTGCATTATTGATGAATGTGCTGTCATTTCCCGCAAGGTCTGCAGCATTCACCGTGACGATGGCTGCGCCGGTATTGCCAGCGGGAATAATCAGATTATGTGTAAAGACTTTCGGGTCGCCTGTGGCCGTCATTGCCGTTGCGCTGATGTCATCGCTGCTGCCGGTATAATCCACCGCAATCGTTGGCGTCTGGACATCTTCATCAAAGCTGGCCGTGATGGTGACGGCATCATCTTTTTTCACGAGAGAATCGCTGTAGGAGATGACGGCGGTGGGTTTGGTATTATCAGCATTGCTGGCGCTGACATTGGTGATCGTAGGATTTTCGGTATCGATAACAATATTTTTATTGGCGCTGAGGGAACCTGCTGCACCCAAGGCCGGCAAAGTCAATGTGGCATCATTTCCCGTAACATCCCGAATGGTACCGCCATTCAAAGTCAATGAATTAGTGGCTTTATAATCCAAATCAGGGGAATTGTCTCCCGACTGAACGGTGTATGTAAAGCTTAGCGTATTGGTTCCGCTTCCTGCGCTGTAGCTGGCGCTTCTGTCCACATCGCCGGTTTCTAATTCCAAAATGGGTGTGCCCGTCACGTGCACCACTTCGTCAAATTCGATGGTAATCGTGATGAGATCGCCAATTTTATAGGTATCATTGGCATTGCTGGAGCTCACATTGCTCACTGTCGGCGCTGTTGTATCGAGAATAATTGCTTTATTGTCTGAAAGTGAATTTCCCCCGCCAATGGCCGGCAAGGTCAGTGTGGCAGCATTGCCCGCTTCATCGGTGATGGCGCCGCCATTGAGGGTCAATGCGCTGGTATTGGCATATTCCAAATCGGCGCTGCCGTCGCCATTTTGCACTGTATAGCGAAAAGTCAATGTATTGCTGCCGCTGCCGCTGAAATAATTGGCGCTGTTGCCGGTTTCCAAAGCAAGCTGGGGTGTGCCGGAAACCACCACCTTTTCATCAAGGTTGATAGTAATATCAATATTATCGCCGACTGTATAGCTGCCATCATCTGTAGAAGCCGATACTGAAGTCACTTGTGAAGCAGTTAAATCTATTAAAAGTGTCGGTGTGGCATAATATGAACTAAAAGCACTGATCAGGAATTTCAATCGGTTATCGTCAGTATAATTTCCATTTCCATTAAAATCTGTATTATCTGCCGACAAATCAAAGGTGCCGGCAGCCACTGGAGTATTTGTATCATAAGGACCCAATAATCCGCTTAAATTGCTTTCATCAGCATTATTCCTGAAATAAAGTTTTAACTGATTATCCTGCCCGATATTTTGGGAGCCTTCCGAAACCGTCACTGTCACGCTCACTGAAGTATTGGTGCTGTTCCAGTAACCGCTTCTCGCCACCCACTGCTGTTACCGTGGCATTGTCGGCAAGCGCTGCACTGCTTATTAAGATTCCCAGCAGCAGAACCCCCAGCTTCTTCACCCGCATATACCGCTTTTTTATTGATTCAGGCATTAACAATTTACCCATTCAGTTTCCCCATAAGGAATATATCGTTACTTTCCCTTTTTTCTGAGCTGCTCATTTGATAAGTATCACACCAGGTGAAATTCCCAGATCAAACCAACTGTTGAAACCCCGCTCCACTTCATCATCACCCATCATATTGCTGGTGAAGGTCAGGCGAAAATCGACACTCAGGGCAAATCTTTCTGCAAAAGTAAAATCATAGCTCTGTTGCAGAAAACCGCCAGCACTAATGCCCACCAAACCCAGTCCGCCGGTAAGTTTACCCGGGAAAAGCGGTCGTGAAAGCGTGCCAAAAACGGAAACGCCGCTATAAACACCGCCAAGGGGCAGGGCATTTTCAAATTTAAATGTGGAAATATCAATCCCCGGAACAGTGCCCAAAATCACCGCCGGAAATTCAGCGCTGCCCCGAAAATCCATACCGCTGTTCCAGGTCATAAGGTCTGTGCTGACATAAGCTGGTGAAGCCACACTCAGGCGAATTAACAAGTGCCGGGGAATTTCCCGCTTTTCCAGCATCTGGATCACAACCTGCTCGGAAGCGCCGCTTTGTGGACGCTGCGTCGGGGCGCTTGCCCTCTGAACAGGCTGCGCAACCGGCTCCTCCGGATAACTCTCATCAAAAAAATCATCAAAGAGGGTATCAACACGCTCTTCTTTTACTGGCTCTTCTACTGGCTGACCAAAGTTGAAAAGGTCATCAAATTCATCTGGCTCATTTTGGGCAAAACCAACAAGCGCCTACCCAAATATCAAAAATATGGAAATGCTTATCCGTCTCATCACTCTGCTGCTCCGGTTATTTGTCTTAAAGATACGCTCATTCACTCCTAACTGCTATGTATCTCAATGCAATATACGTATCAATTAAAGTAAAATCAAGCATCTGCCAATAATCTGTGCTGGATATCAAGGGTTTATTCCTAATTTTTCCAATGCCATAGCACATTAATGCGAAAAAATCGGGTGCGGGGCAGCGCATTTAGAGCCGGAACAATTTCACTCTGTAATAGATTATTCAGCTCCCAGCTTAGCCTGAAATTGCCAATCTGCCCGGAAATCGCCAAATCGCTCATCTGTTGCCAGCGCATGCTGCCATCGGTTTCCCAAAGCGGCAGCCAGCGCAGCAGCTCCGGCGAAAACCAAATATTCTCCGGAGAAGGTGTGAGAAAAAATGTGTGGGTCAGGGCGATTTTTATCTTCAGATGATTTTGGAAAAAGCCACTTTTGAGAATAAGGCGATTTTGCCAGTCAAAAAGAGACGGCCCGTAATGGTTCAATAGATAGCTGTTAAATAAACGCATAGCAAAGCCGGAATAGAGCTCAGCATAGCGATAATCTCCTGAAATCTGCAAGCTGCTTTTATTCAACATACCATTTTCCCTCAGCCTCAAAATCAGCGAATCGCCTGCAAGGGTATAAAATACTTCGCTCCCTTCTTGCTGATAGCGCGTCTCGCTGACCAACGCCAGCCGCCATTGCCGCCAATCGGCACCCATTGCCGCCGAAAAGCCGTATTCAAACACAAAATTTTCCATTTCAGGCAGCAAAAATTGCAGCGCCAGGTCTTGTTCTTTGAGAATGCTTTCCAGCCGCAGCGAAAAGCTTGTTCGTGAGAAAGCCAATCCAATAACGGGAAAAACCTTATTACCAGCCAGCGCCGCCCCCACAAACTGATTTTTCCAGCCGGCGACAAAATTCCAGCTCTGCCAGCTAAGGGAGCTGCTGTCAAGCCAGGCATCACTTCGCAGCCATTGACCGCCAAACTGAAATTCCCCAAAATGAAAAGTATCCGCCACGCTGCTCTGAAAGTGAATACCCGAATTCGTATTCAACTTATCCAGATTGCTTCCTTTCCAGAAAAGCTGACGGTGACGCAAATTTGGCGCGTGTTTCTCCTTTGAGAATCTTGCCGCCCCGCCGCGATAACGAATCTGATACTCAGGCGGCAGCGGATGGCTTTTCAAAGATTGCATCATCGTGCTGAAACGACCCTCATAATAGAAAAAATCTCCGCTATTCTCAGTGGCCAATTCCCCCTGATAATGATTGCGCTTCCAGGAATTGTAGCCGTTATATTTTCCATGGAAAAGCTGTCCGCCATAGCGCAGTTTTTTCGCCACCGGATAAACCCAAATCTCCAGCGATTCATGCTCATAGTCTCCCTGATGATAACGAGTGCCCGTCTCGGCGCTGTCAAGCAGCGTATCGGGAAAAAATCGCTCCACCTCAAACCAGCTTTTGGGAAAATGGACTCCCCCAGCCTGCTCTTCCGGCAAAAACAGATAATAATCCCGATATTCATCCAGACTATACTGAGCCCAAAGCCTATTTCCCAGGAGAAAAATTAAAACAAAAAAGGGAAGCCCTCTCAAAAGCCGCAAATTTCTAAAAAGATCATTCACAAAAACCTGCATAGGATTTGAAGATTTGACAATTTGATAATTATAAGATTC
>DSDE01000422.1 GCA_011049095.1 Fidelibacterota bacterium | reverse complement strand
GTCTATATTCAGTGAGTCTTTCTTGCTTTGTTTTTCTTTTTCTTCATGGAGAATCTGAAGTACATTTCCCATATCAGATGCCTGCTGTTGCATCATTGCTGTCATACAGAGCAATTCCCGGCTGGTCTGCTGCCGCTGTAAGGCTTCGATTTCCAGCTCCTGCCGATGAATTTCGGACTGTTGCGCGAATATCTCTTTGTGCATCCGTTTATTTTGCCAATATCTGAGAAGTGTCATCGCCAATAGTCCCGCCAGAATGATTCCCGCAACAAAAGCGCCATTTCGCCAGTTGCGGAGGTTTTTCATTTCCAGTTCGCTAATTGCTGCTTTATGCTGAAATTCCCTGACAATCGATAAAATATCCCGTCTTTCCATCAGGGCTTGGGTTTCCTGGCGATAGCGGCTTTCCATCAAGCTGATGAGGCTGTCTTGCTGCGCAAAAAGAAGCTCTGTCCCGCGGCTTCCAAAGCTTTTCAGATAGTGAAGATAGGTCTTTTGCAGTCTGATACGCTGCTCCAGCAAGCCTTTATCTTTGGCTAATTTCTGGGCTATTTGAAGTGTCTCCAGGGCTTTGTCATCCATGTTCTTATTAAAATAGAGCCGAATCATCGTCTGATAGATTTCGGCAAGGGAGTAAATATTTTCCCTTTTGAGAAATTCCCTTTCTGCCTTTATCAAATAATCTTCAGCCCATAAGGTATCGCCAAGCTCCAATAAAACCGCAGCCGCCTTTTGGTAAATGAGTCCGGTAAGCGTTTTCTGGTGATCGGATATATCAATACTCAAGCACTTGATATAGTAGTGAATGGCCGAATCTTTTTTCCCCCAGGCATGATAAAGGTCGCCAAGGTATTGATAGGAATGGGCATAAAAATAAGGGAAATCCATTTTTTCCTGGGGAATGTGCAGCGCTGCGCTAAAAGAGTCTCTGGCGGTTTCAAAGTTGCCCTTCGCCTTTGCCACCAGCGCCAGATTATTAGTGGCCGTGTAATAACCCGCCCAGAATTTATCCACTTTAAATAAATCTGCCGCTGTCTGGTAATAGTTTTCAGCCGTTTCATATTGCTGTTGGCGAAAATAAAGATTTCCGATATCGATGTAAAGATAGCCCGACTTGGCTTTGTAGCCAATTTGTTCCAGCATAGTCACGCCATCGAGATAAAAATTCAGCGCCTGCATGGGATAGCCGCTTTTATCCAGAATAACCCCAATCTGCACCGTGGTGAATGCCTCAATGGTGTCGGGTTTTTCAGCTTTGGGAAGCTCCAGAATCCGAAAAGCAAGACTTAGTGCATCTTTGGGAGCGCTATTCAATTTCGCAACAAGCGTATCATAGAGTGCAATTCCCTGAGGCGCCGGGCGCTTGCCCATTCTGTCATCGCCACGAACCGGAGAAAAAAGCAGGGAAATAAAGGTACCGACCAAAAACAGGCGAGCTGCCCTGCCGATCTTCCGCTCGATTTTCTGATTATTTTTCATACTCTAAATTTACTCATCTTTTAGGAAAAAGAGAATCGTTCCTAAGAAATGCCCAATAAATACAGCATAAGTGGTGAAAGCCCAAAGAGCGCAATTTTCTGGGATTTTCATTTTAGCCTTTTTATATTGCCGAATGTTGAAAATGGAGACCTCACTATGACCCGCAGATTCAAATGGACTGCTGCCTTCAATATTAGTTTTCTTACCATTGGTATAGACCAGATTTCGAAAATCTGGGCAGTGAATACTTTCAAAGGCGAGCCGCCAATTATTTTTCTCAACGATTTCTTCCGTTTCCAGTATGCAGAAAACCGTGGCGCATTTTTGGGAATGGGCAGCCAGCTCCCCGAGGCAGTTCGTGTCGGCGTGATGATTTTCCTCGTGGCCATTATGCTGGGCGCACTGATAAAATACACCTGGTTTAATGAGAAAATGAATAAAGCCGGATTGCTGGGTGGCTCATTTATCATTGCTGGCGGATTCTCCAACTGGATTGAGCGGGTCCTCAATAGCGGCAGTGTGGTGGATTTTATGAATATGGGTGTCGGCAGCCTGCGAACCGGCATTTTTAATATTGCCGATATGGCCATTATGCTTGGCATGGCACTCTTTCTCCTGGCCGCATTTCAGGATGAGAAAGCAAATAAGGAAAACCTATCTGATGGTGAAAAAACGGATATTTAGCTTTTTCCTGCTGCTGCCGGCGCTTTTTTATCTCGGCTGCACAGAAAATGACGATTACCAGATACAGCAACAAAGCGTCAGCCAGATTGACTCGATATGGGTCACGCAAAGCTCCGTCATCTGTTCAGTTTTAGTGTGGACGCCGGACCCTTGTTGGGATTTTGATCATCACACACTTAAAAAAGAGGGGAATCAATACCTGATATCCATTTACACCCGCCACGATGGCAGTGCAATTTGTCCTTGTGTCGTCTGGTCTTTTTCTCCCCGAATAAGTATTCCCAAACCCACGCCTGGTGACTATCTCTTTCGCTTCTGGCAGAGCGACAGCACCAGCCTGGATACGCTGATAAAAATCAACTGAGGGATTGAATCTGTTTGTGCAATAGTATTTTAGAAATTGCCGTCTTGGCTTATTGTCAATGAATCATTTCGTGAAGGCTGCTTGCCGGTAAAGCAGTGATTTTTTCTCCCAATGGATAGCTGTCATTGCCCGGATAAATGACAAATCCCCTAGTAATTTGCAAATCCTCCAGCGCGCTGTAAAAGCCTTTGGAAACTTTTGGTGTGGCGGAATACTTGATTTCTGAGGCGACCTTTTGGCCTTTCGCACTGGTGAGGAGAATATCAATTTCTGCTCCGCCGGTGGTGCGGTAAAAGGAGATTTCCCAGCCTCGGGGCAAAAGAGAGGCAATCTGCTCGATGATAAAAGCTTCCCAGCTATGAGCCAGTACGGGATGTGCCAGCAGGTCATCAAATTCATGAATATTTAATAGGCGATGACAGAGCCCGCTGTCCCGCAAATAGATTTTTGGGGTTTTAATGAGCCGTTTTTTCAAATTGCTGTGAAAAGGCGTGAGTCGGCATAAGCGCCTTCAAATATATCCAGCATTTTTTGAATGGTGGGAAGAGATAGGGAAAAGTTTTTTGCCAGGGCAGAGCTATTGAGAAGCTGTCCCTGGCTGTGAGCAATCATTGTCAGCAAGCGATGAATCTGGACAGGACTGGCATTGATGCCAAAGGCGGGAATATCACGCTCTGTGAGACTGCGGAGAAAAGCATCGCGCCAGGCATGACTATCCGCGAGTGTAGGCGCAAGAAAAGAGCCGGGATATGCGCCCCATACCCAAAGTTTGTGAAGCGCTTCCTTCCCCATTTCATCCATATTGAAAGGATAAAGCTCATGATAGATAATGCGGCCCGCAAGTGATTCAGCACTTTTTTTGATAAGGGCAGGCGAAGATGAACCCAATATTAAAAAGCGGCCAGCTTTTCGATTCTGATCAATCAGGGCTCGCAGCAGAGGAAAAAGCTCAGTTCTTGTCTGTATTTCATCGATAATAACCAAATAGTCTTCATACTGCTTTAGAAAAAGCTCGGCATGATCAAGCTTGGCATAGTCAGAAGGAAGCTCCAGATCGAGGTAGAGCACTTTGAGGAAATGGGCCTGAAGCATCTTTGCCAATGTTGTTTTGCCGCTTTGTCCGGAACCAACCAGTGCCACTGCCGGGAACATTTCCAGCGAATGAAGTATCTTATTTTTAATAGTTCGTTCAATCATCCTTGTTAATTTAAAACATCTTTCGAAATTAACACGGATAAATCACTTTTTGCCGGGTGTTTCTTCGGTCCTGTCGGCATATTTTGCAAAGCGTCTTTTTTCAGGGGAATGGACATTATCGTGACGAGGCCAGGGCCAGCCACCAAACTGTGTCCGGCGATAATCCACAATTGCCTGGCGAATTTCAGCGGCTTCATTCATCACAAAAGGTCCGTGCTGCACCACCGGTTCGAGAATTGGCCGGGACTGTAGCAGCAGCAGACGAGCTTCTTCGCTGCCATTCTGAAGAATCACCGGCTCTCATGGCAGCAAATCCACTGAATGATAGGATTCAATCTCCACACCGGCTGCACTGAGCCCCTTTCCCTGATAAAAATAGAGTGTGCGATTGGCTTCGGCAGAAGCGGCGGGAATTTTCCACTGGGCGTCGGGAGCCATTTTGATGAGCCAGATGGCTGTCTCATTCTCCATATCTGCTGCCCATGAATCGGGAGCAGGCAGTGGTGCACTGAACTCGCCCAATGTTCCGGCAATGAGCGTAATCTCAATCTTATTCCCATCAGCATCGGCTTCTTTCACTGTGGGAATATCCTCCGCCCAGAGCATTTTGTAAAAGGGCTTGGCAAATTTTTGGGCCTTGGAAAGGTTCAGCCAGATTTGGAAAAGTTCCAAGGTGTTTTCACTGTCCTGGTTTAGCAGGGGAAAGATCTCAGCATGCTGCAAACCGGCGCCGGCTGTCATCCACTGCACATCCCCTTCGCCATAGTGGCCTGCCGCACCGTGACTGTCGGAGTGATCTACAAATCCTCTCAGCGCCACCGTAATCGTCTCAAATCCCCGATGCGGATGGGCAGGAAAACTGGGAATACGCTCGCCATGATACATAAGCCAGCCGTCTTTGGGGGTAAAATCCTGCCCCAGATTCCGTCCAACAAGAGACGCATCAGGGCCGAGTTCTGCATTGCCCTTCGGATAGTAATCAAGATGGTGAACACAAAATAAAAAAGGGTTCCGCGTCTCCAAGGTAAATCCCAAAGGCCTGATATTACTTATGATACGGCTATACACTTCCTCTCCACCTCCTATCAACTTTTCTCTTTATTTTCTTTTGGAAAATTCGTTCAATGGATTTCAAACTCTACATTCTGCACGTTTAAAATCTTGCATGTGACATCCTTTGCGATTTTAATTGCATCAGAAACACTTTTTGCCTGAGCCACCAATCCCTGTACATCTTCTGAAGTCGCCAAATGGCAGCCTTCCTCTAATAATTCAATATCCAGGCGATAATTATTCCCTCAGCCTTAACCTTAACCTCAGCCTCAACCTTATAGCTCAATCACTCTTCCCGAATCGCTGAGTTCCAGCAGCGCTGAGGGAAATGGCGATAAGATCGTCTGATTGAGAATGTACTGCTCCTCGTCGCGGATTGCCCAGGATTTGATGAGCAAGATCAGCGAACTCAGTGGAATACGCCCGTCGCGGTACATTTCCATCATTTCGCTAAAAAAGATCTTCTGTGCCGCCGAATTTGTTTTGGAAAAATAGCCGGCCATATGCATAAGACTATTGATAAAATTGCTCTTTTTGGGAAGGTGCGCCAGGGTTTCCCGCAGCTCAATTTCGTATGCAGAGAAAACATTCTCCAGAGTCAGTTTGTCGTGATTGGCCACAATTTTGCCCATAGCCCGCATACGGGTTTGATTGTAGGCCATGAGCAGATATTTCATATTGCTGTGAAAAGCCACCAGTTCTTTCATTTTGCCGGATGCTTTGACTAGATCCCAGCGTGCCAGAGTAAAGACCGCCGTGAGAAAATGCTCTCGAATCTTGAAATTCTTCAGTCGGCCCTCGTCTTCCACCACCAAGTCAGGATATTTCTCCTTAACCTTGGCGGCAAAAAGCCCCCTTGTTTTTCGCTCCACGCTGGGCTTATTTCCCTGGTGATAAACTTTTACATTGGATGTGCCGCAGCTTGGTGAAGCAGATTTGAGCACGAAACCGTGCACTTTCTCCTGAGAGCTAAGGAATTTCTTAGAAAAATCGATCATCTTATCGGTAACGTCGAAATTCTCATTGCTGGTCTGCACCAGATGGTCTTCGCCATTGATGTCCACCAGACGAATGGGCATCCGCGGCACACCCAGCCCGATCTCCACCTCTGGACAGATGGGACGCAGCTCGGCGTAGGGCGCCAGTGTTTGCAAAAAATGGTCGTTGAGCTGCTGCCCATTGAAACGCACGGCCGCGAAACCCAGACACTCGCTGACGATGATAAACGGCTTTGGAAAAGACTGCTCTGCTTTCATAAAACTCCTTTCATCTTAAAATTTCAACAAGATATGCTGGATATTATGGATAGAAGAAAAGTAAATTCCTTCCCTAAAATATTCTTATCCTTGTCATCCTGTCTATCCTTTTATTATTGTTATTTTTGGCCGGTTTTTTTGATGATATGCCAGCCGAACTGGGTTTTAATGGGATTGCTGATGCGACCATTGGCCATAGTCTGAACCGCCTTCTCAAACTCCTTTACCATTTGTCCCGCTCCAAACCAGCCCAGGTCACCGCCCTTGCTTTTGCTGGGGCAGGTGGAAAATTCTCGCGCCAATGTGCTAAAATCAGCGCCGCTTTTCAGTTTTTTCTGAATCATTTCCGCCAGAGACCTGTCCTTAACTAAGATATGACTTGCCCGCCATTCCATCATTTCCTCCTTTTAAAAATTTAGAAAACCCCCTTGTGTTCCCCCTTT
>DSDE01000437.1 GCA_011049095.1 Fidelibacterota bacterium | reverse complement strand
GTACTGCTTCCAGCTCCACAGCAGCTCACGGAGCCCTGTATCAGAATACCATCATGCCTACAAGAATCAATCCTTTGGATTATGCACAGCGTCACACCGGCGCAATCAATCTTGATTATCGTTTTGGTATGAATGAGGGCGGACCTGTCTTTTCTGGTCTTGGCGCTAATCTTCTGTTCCAGTTCTCTAGCGGTCACCCCTATACCTATGTCTATTCTTCGCTGGGCGGACAGACGACACCTTACGAAGTTGGTGTTGATTACATGAGTGATACTCGTTCACGGGTTGCTTTAGAGCCTCTGGGTTCATCAACAACCCCCTGGACTTTTACCACAGACCTTAAAATTGACAAAGCTTTTAAGGTTGGAGCACTACGGCTTAATGCTTATATGATCGTAACCAATTTGCTGAACCGAAAGAACGTCATTAATGTTTATCAAAATACTGGTTCTCCTAGTGATGATGGCTTCCTGAGCAATCCCGAATTTTCCGCCAATATTATTGCCGGAAACGGTGGCCAGGTCTATGAAGATATGTATCGGGCTATCAATCTGGTAAACGGACAAGCTTATTGGGATCTGGTTGGCCAGGAATTATACGGCGATCCGCGGCAGGTTTTCCTGGGAATTAAATTAAGTTTCTAAGCAGGAAACGATCAGAAAGGTTATTCAAATTCTAAAGGAGATGATGAATATGAATAGAAGATTAAAAAGTAAAGGCTTGGTGCTCGTCGCTGCTTTAATACTTGCGGCCTTTTCCATGCTATTCGCATATAAGGCGAATCAGGAGACATTTGCCAAAGCTTTTACATCAATGGCTCAGGTAACCCGTTCGATGTCCAACATCGGCAACTGGGGATACTGGGTTTATTACGACGGAAAGTCCGGTAACCAGCCCAATGGCTCTTCCGGAGGTATTTATCCCCGCGGCACCGCCGGCACCATCTATCAGGATGGTTTTGTCTGGGGCACTATGTGGGAAGACGGTACACCCCGTGTTGGCGGAGTGACCTATAATGTCGGTACCCAAGCTGGTTGGCTTACCGCTGCAGGAACACCGGTATCTACAAGTGATCCTGCAGTACGTATTTATCGTATTCGTCCAGACTGGAGAACCCTAAGCCATGCTCAGGTTTTGGCTGATGCTGCTGAGCTGAATATGGTTTCACCCAGCGATGTGACGGAGGCGATGACACAGGAAATCATTGCTCAATACGAACAAGACTGGATGGAATGGCCAGTGGAACACGGCGCTCCCTGGGTTGATGTTGACGGTGACGGGAAATATGATCCCGATGTTGATGAAGCTGGTATCGCCAATGCTGATCAGGTGCTCTTTTTTGTAACCAATGATCAGAATGCCTCCCGTACAACTGGTCTTTACGGTTCTCAGCCAATTGGCCTTGAAGTAAGAACAACTATCTGGGCTTATGCTCAGCCGGCTGCTCGTCTTGGTCAGTTGATTTTTAAGAAGTATAATATCATTAATAAATCGGGCAAAGACCTTGATGAATTTTATGTAGCTCAGTGGGCTGACCCTGATTTGGGTGATTATTCCAACGATTTCGTTGGCTGTGACACCATACTTGGCCTTGGTTATGCCTACAATGGCACAGACTCAGATGACGATTACGCCGCTTTTGGTTTGGCTCCGGCAGCCTTTGGTTATGACTTTTTTCAGGGTCCTCTGGTTCCTTCCCCTGGAGATACAGGTCATATCGGATTTAAGGCAGTTCCCGACCATAAAAACCTGATGATGACTTCCTTTGGCTGGTTTTCAGCGGGTTCTCCCATCAGCGATCCTACGCTCCAGGAATATGAAGGAACAATTCAGTGGTATAATATGATGCGTGGTTTTCAGCCTCTTGATGATCTAAATAATCCCACACCGTGGACGCTTGGCAATGTTTCCGGTGGTACGCCAACAAAATTTCCAATGAGTGGTGACCCTGTTGCCGGAACCGGCGACCTTGACGGTGATGCCAATGGTTATTTTCAGCCTGGCGATCGTCGTATGGCTCTGATTTCCGGTCCTTTCACATTTAAAGCAGGTGAGGAGCAGGAAATCGTTGTGTCGGTCATTGGTGGTATTAGTGATACCCGTCTGAACTCTGTTGTTGAGTTGAAAAAGAACTCCGAAGTTGCCCAGGTGCTCTTTGACGGCGCCTTTGCAGGCGTTCCTAAAGCGCCAAAAGCTCCTCAGGTTAATGTGCGTCCTTTCGAAGACAAAGTGGTTCTCGAGTGGGGTAGCAGTGGTGTTGCTGAAACAGAGGATCCCATTATTGCCGGATATGAATTCCAGGGATACTGTGTTTATCAGTTGCCTTCCGCTTCCGCAGCCCTCGCTGATGCTAAGCTGATTGCAACTTTTGATAAAGTTGATGGTGTGACCACCATTATGCAGCCTGAATTTGTGGCTGCCTACGGAATGGACCTGGAGGTCCCGGTAAAATTTGGTCTTGACAAAGGTATTAAAAGGTATTTCCTGGTGGAAAAAGATTATCTCACCAATAAACGCCTTCTCGAAGGCAAGACCTACTATTTTGCTGTAACAGCCTATAACTACAATCCTGCGCCAGACATCATTGCAGCTAAATCGCTGGAATCTGCTGGTATTGCCCTGCAGGTTACCATTCAAGAGCCGCTGCCGGGCACCCGCCTGGCAAATGACGCCGGTGATGGCATCGCAATTCGGCACTCCGGTCCCAGCGATGGTCAGGCTTCGGTAACTGTGGTTGATCCTTACAGCACAAAAAGCAGAACCTATCAGGTCTTTTTTACAGAAGATACCGATACAAACTCTGCCACTTATGGAGAATTGCTTTGGAGTGTAAAAGACTCTGTCACTCAGGCAGTTTTGTCAAGTAATAATCGCCAGGTTTCTGACCTCAGCGCCGCAACTGACGCGCCCATTGTCGATGGTGTGCAGGTTGCAGTTTCCGGTCCGTCTCTGGGCATTAAATCTATCTACGAAACAGATGCCAATAATACTACGGTTGACGGTTCTGTTTCCTACCTGCCACCCAGTTTAGGTACAACGGGTTACTTGCTTGAAAACCGCATTGGTACTGCCAATGGCGATTTGTATGCCCATGGCTTTGACCGTTTTCATTACTGGAATATGGATGACCTGGAGATTGATTTTTCCGACCAGTCTCTGACCTGGGATTATATCAGTGAAACAGTTCACAAAGATGCCAATGGCAACGCCACTTATGCACCTTATGCGATATATCGCCATAAGTTTGATACCGGTGAACGGATTCGTCTTTTTGCTGGTTACTGGGATACCGATGGCAATGGTGAATACAGTCTCCATCTGCTGGATGATGGCAGTCCACGTTGGGCAGGCGCTGCCTATGGCGCACCATCCTATGAGCCTATCTACGCCTGGCAGGGATATGATGCCAGTGGAAACGAGATATCTTATGACCCGGCTAATGAAGCGCAGTATATTACAGATAATGATCTTTTTACATCGGCTAACATAACCTGGGGTTCCAGTACCGGCGAATTTAAATATCCGTATTTGAATAATACATTGTTTACGATGTATCTTGGCTCAGCTACTCTTCCCATTGGTAATAAAGTTTGGTTCAAGACCAACAAAGCCAATACAGTCTCGGATATCTTCTCGTTTAAGATGGCCGCTCCAACCATAGGTGATGAAACGGCTATACTTGAGGATATCGAGAAAGTCAATGTATTCCCCAACCCCTACTACGGGCGGAATCAGTTGTCTTCCAATCCCTACGATAACTTTGTCACATTCACACACTTACCGGCAAAAGCCGAAATTCGCATTTTCAATCTATCCGGTGTCCAGGTAAGAGTTATTGAGCATGACAATCCTAACTCCCAATTTGCTAAATGGGATCTGACCAATTCATCGGATATTCCAGTGGCCAGCGGCCTCTATCTGGTGCATATCGATTTCCCAGACTTGAACAAAAACAAGGTTATTAAATTGTTTATTGTTCAAAAAGAGCAAATTCTTCAATACTATTGATAGGGTATAAGAAGGTAATATGAACGTGAAAAAAAGTAAGGAGAAAACAATGGTTTTTCGCAAAATATTCTTTGCCCTGATAGTGATGTCAACGCTTATTGCAACAACTGTCTGGGCTGGAGATGTTGCCCGTATCGGCACCACTTCGGGAACTCAGGTTCAGGTCCCTGTTGGTGGCCGTACCTTTGCGATGAATGGTGCTGACCTGGTGCAAACTTCAGGTTTGGATGCCCTTTATTGGAATCCTGCCGGTTTGGCTAATATGGGACAACGAGCTGAAGGTCTCTTTTCCACAATGAGCTATGTGGCAGATATCAGCATCAACTATTTCGCAGCTGGTTTCAATATGGGGAAAGTCGGTCAGTTTGGCGTTGCAGCCAAATCATTCAGCATCGGCGATATTCCCGTTACCACAATTTATGATATGGACGGTGAAAGCGGTCAGACTTTTTCGCCTAATATGAGTACAATTGGACTGACCTACGCCAACGGACTGACAGATAGAATTTCTGTCGGTGTCACTGCAAAAATGATCATTGAATCGATTCCCCGCGCTGGTTCATCAGCTTTTGCGATGGATATCGGTTTGCAGTACAAAAATCTGATGGATATTGAAAATCTGGGTATGGGAGTTGTCATTAAAAATATTGGCAGCTCGATGCACTATACAGGTACGGCTATGCTGATCACAGCAGATGATAATGACCTGGTTTACTCTGATTATCGATATGTGCCAACAACCAAAGACCAGATTCCCGCAACCTTTGAGCTGGGTGCCAGCTATAAAATGGATATGGGAGCTGCTGGAGTGGTTTTGGCTGCCTCTTATCAGAGCAATCATAGCGAAAATGACTATTTGCGTTATGGAACCGAAATCAGCGTTAATGACCTCGTTTTTGTACGGGGCGGATATGCCTTGTTGATAGAAGACGCGGATAATCCGGACCTTGGTGAAACATTCTTTTCCGGTTTCACAGCCGGTGTTGGTCTGAAACTGAATTTAATGGGCACAAATATGTTGATTGATTACACATATCGCCCTGTCGAATTTAGTTTCTCTGATAATCAGGTCTTTTCAATAGGTTTTGTTTTCTAACTCAGAAAATCAAAATAATCGAAAGGGATGGCGCTCGCGCCATCCCTTTTTGCTATATGAATAAAAGATTTCCA
Source organism: Fidelibacterota bacterium (assembly GCA_011049095.1). GTDB lineage: Bacteria > Fidelibacterota > Fidelibacteria > Fidelibacterales > DSDE01 > DSDE01. The sequence goes on along the minus strand of DSDE01000437.1, from coordinate 1,357 downwards.
ATTTTTATCGTAGCAATACTATTTTTTTTGCCGCATCAAGTATTTGCGAAAAATTTTACAGTTATAGGGACTGTGCGCGATACTCAGAGTGGAGAAGCGCTGCCTAAAGTCAACGTCCAGGAGGAGTTTAGCGGATTTGGAACTGTATCTGATTCACAGGGGCGTTATCGCCTTAATATTTCGCTGCAAGATTCTTTACCCCGACTCAGTTTTTCTCATATCTCTTATGAAAAAGAGACGGTAATTCTAAATGTGCGAGACACCGTATTAAATATTTGGCTGGTGCGGACGGGTTTTGCCCTGGCAGACCATTACTATCTACGAAAAGGGCCGTGCTTTTAAATATAATCAGGAGTTGAGCAATTCAGTTTTGACTCTCTCGATTTATGAAAGCGCAGCCAAAGGCGCAAGAGACATCTCAGATCTGCTGATTAGTGATCAACGTTTATCCATAACAGAAAGCCAAAATGGGAAAAAAGAGGTATTTGTTCGGGGAATGGGCGAAGATGAAATGGTTGTTTTGCTTAATGGTGTCCAGATTAACTCAAATTACGAGCAGCGCTATGATTTCTCGCTTATCGATGTATCAAATTTTACCCAGATAGATTTGCTGATTGGCAATAATCTCGCTGTCCCTTCTGCCATTGGATCAGCCGCAGCGCTAAACCTGATTCCAAAGTATTCTGAAAAGAGTGGGCTCGAACTGATGGGTATTTTAGGAACGCATGATACAGAAAGCTGGCTAATTGGCGGCGCTTTAAATGCAGCCAGACTCAATAGCTATTTTTCTTTAAATCAGCGCAGAAGCAGTCAACGATATCTTGGAGAAAACCCGGATTCTGCCTCCATTCAGCGACAAACGGATGGTATGGCCGGAAATATACGCTTTCAGTTTCCCTCAGCGAAAAAAATACCACTGCCGGATTATGGAGAATACAATTTCCTCTATACAAACCGCTCATATCAAAATCGCTACTATTTTGAAAAATTGGATTTGCTGAGTGTAATCCATAATCTTATAATGAGTAAACCGATTAGAGAAAACGGCACATTAAAAATGGTTTATTCTGATCAAAGCCTTAATGAATTCAGCGAATGGGATATTAGGGGGCTTCGTCAGCAAAAAGAACAAAAGGGAAAAAGTGAAATATTCAGCCTGGATCTGAACTATTCTCAAAGCGGCACAGATCTATTTTTAAATTTTCAACATAGTGAAGACGGGATTGAGCTTCTGGCGTCTGCTGACTCCGCTCACTATTCTCGGAAGCGTGCCTTTTTTACCAGTGGACTGGCCTTTACAAACAGCCACTATGACGAGCAGGTCTATTCTTCACTGCAATTTAATTTGGCCTGGGAT
>DSDE01000441.1 GCA_011049095.1 Fidelibacterota bacterium | reverse complement strand
GCTAAAGAAGTGTGAAATTGTACTGTGTTAGAAAATAATAAAAGAAACCGCAAAAACAGTGATGAGATTACGATTATTCCAGTACAAAACCGCGCTCTGATTCGTCGTTTTATAAAATTTCCCTATTCGTTGTATAAAAATGATCCTTATTGGGTGCCGCCGCTGCTCCGTGCGGAATGGGGAACCTTTCATCCCAAACAAAACCCCCATTTTCTCCACTCTGCTGTTCAGCTCTTTATTGCTAAACGTTTTGGGCAGATTGTCGGCCGGATTTCGGCTCATGAATACCGGGAATACAACCGAATTCACGGATCCTCTGCCGGATTTTTTGGCTTTTTTGAAGCGATTCACAGTCAGCGTGTTGCCAATGAGCTGCTTAATGCGGCAGAAGAGTGGCTGCGAAAACGGGGCTGCAAAGAGATGCTGGGGCCCTGCAATTTTACAGTGAACGACAGCTCGGGAATGCTCATTGACGGCTTTAATGAACCGCCAGTGGTGATGATGCCATATAATCCGCCCTACTATCCCAAAATGGTGGAAGCTTATGGCCTGCAGAAAAAGCATGATCAGTTTGCCTGGAAAATAGATGATCAGCGAGGCATGCATCCACTGGCTCAGCGCATTGCCGGACTCTGCCGCAATATGCCGGGACTGGTGATTCGCCATCTGGATATGAATCATTTTGAAGAGGAACTGCGTCGCGCTTACTATGTTTACAGCAATGCCTGGAATAGCGCCTGGGGCACCATTCCCCCAACCTGGGACGAATTTTACCGCCTGGGCCGAAGGTTCCGCCGTTTTGGAAATCCCGATTATGCCTGGCTTATTGAGCTAAATGATTCACCGGTGGGTGTAGGGCTGGCCATTCCCAATATTCACGAAATCATGATCAAAATGAATGGCCGGCTTCTCCCGTTTGGATTCCTACGGCTATTTAGAGCTCACAAGAAAATCAAATCGCTGCGGGTTTTAGTCATGGAAACCATCGCCGGTTTTGAGAATCATGGTGTGGACGCGCTGCTCTATCAGCATTTTTACGAGCAAGCGCTAAAAGATGGCATTCATTGGGCAGAGCTCTCATGGACTTTGGAAAACAACGAGACGATGAATCGCATCATGAGCGTAACTGGCGCTCAGCTCTATAAAAAATACCGTATCTATCGGCGGGATCTAAGATGAAAAAGATATTTGTTACCGGCGCTGGAGGATTTGTGGGAAATTTCGTCACGGCTCAGCTTTTGCGGGCTGGATACGAACTCTATACACTGATTCGCAAACGCAAACCACAGCTTCCCGAATCGGCTTCGCTTCATTTTCTCGAAGGGGATATTCTCAGGCCGGAAAGCTATTATTCTGCTATAGGAAAGTGCGATACCGTGCTCCATATTGCCGGAGAGATTTCTGCCACCACAGATTATCGCTATATGCGACCAAACGCAGCCGGAACTGAAGCCCTGGCTAAAGCCGCAGCAAAATCAGGCGCTATCCAGAAATTTCTTTACATCAGCAGTCTGGCTGCAGGCGGTCCTTCTCAGCCGGGCAAGCCCCGCATAGAGCTGGACCCCGATGAGCCGGTCTCTCCCTACGGAAGGAGCAAGCTAGCTGGTGAAACTCGGCTTTTTAACAGCGATGCCGATTTTCAGAAGATTGTCATTCGCCCACCAGTGGTTTACGGCCCAGGCGATCGTGGATTTTTCACCTTTTTTAAGCTGACAGCGGCGCATGTCAATCCAGTTTTTTATGGATTGACAGAAAAAATCAGCATTATCCACATTGCCGACCTTAGCCAAATCATTCTGCGGCTTCTCGATTTTAATGCCAATGGCCGTGATGTCATTTTCTATGTGAATGACGGCACACCGGAGCATGATGTCAGGGATCTGATAAATATGATGCGGAAACACAGCGAAACATGGCATTTCACTCTGCCGGTACACCGACTCTTGCTGGCGGCTGCCGGCTATGGCTCAAATTGGCTGGGTGTAGCACTGAACCGGCGGATTCAGATGAATAAAAATAAATATCTGGAGCTAAAGCAGAGAGTATGGACCTGCGATGCATCAAAAGTTTTTGAATTTCTGCAATTTCAGCCAACCATAGAGCTGGACAAGGGCATTTCTGAAACCTTTGCCTGGTACCGCAAAAATGGCTGGCTATGAAAGGAGCTAATCTATGAAAAAAAGCGCTCTGTTTATGCTTTTTCTCATCCTCAGCGTGACGGGCAAGGCGAATGAAATCCATGTCATCGAAGTCCAGTCGGTTATCAATCCCGCTTCTGCTAAATATCTGATTAAAGCCATCGAAGAGGCCGAAGAAGCAGGCGCAGAATGTCTGATCATCGAACTGGACACGCCGGGCGGGCTGATGACATCGATGCGGGACATCATCAAGTCGATGCTCAATGCCTACGTGCCGGTGGTGATTTATGTTTCTCCGGCAGGAGCCCAGGCGGCTTCAGCCGGCGTTTTTATCACCGTTTCGGCTCACGTGGCCGCAATGACGCCGGAAAGCAATATTGGTGCAGCCCATCCCGTTTCAGCCGGTGGCGGGCTCTTTGGCGGTGGGCAATCGGACAGCGCTCAAGTGATGATGGAGAAAGTGACCAATGATGCCGTGGCCTACATCCAGTCTATCGCCGAAGAAAAGGGCAGAAATGCCGAATGGGCCAAAGAAGCCGTTGAGAAAAGCGTCAGTATTACCGCCAAAGAAGCGCTGGAGCTGAATGTCATCGAGCTCATCGCACCCAACCTAAAAGCGCTGATTGATTCGCTGGACGGACGGCAGGTGAAAATGAAACGCGGTGAGACCATCACACTGGACACAAAAGGGAAAACCATCACGCACAAGAAAATGGGCTGGAATTACAAGCTGCTGGACATCATCAGCAACCCGAATATTTCCTATATCCTGCTGATGCTGGGCTTTTATGGACTTTTTTTTGAGCTCAGCAATCCAGGAAATATTTTCCCGGGAGTGATGGGCGCACTTTTTCTCATCCTCGCGTTCTACAGTTTCCAGATTTTGCCCATCAATTTTGCGGGCTTGGCCTTGATAGTCTTTGGCCTGATCCTGCTTATTCTCGAAATTAAAATCGTCAGTTACGGATTGCTCAGCATAGGAGGAATTGCAGCCATGATATTAGGTTCAATTATGCTCATCGACACGCCGGACCCACTCTTCCAGATTTCTAAAAGCGTCATCTTAACTACCGTTGCCTTTAGTGTCATTTTATTTCTCGTGGCGGTGCGGCTGGTCATCAGAGCGATGCAAAATAAACCCACAACTGGCTACGAAGGAATGATTGGTATGCGTGGCTTTGCCGAAACGGAAATCACCGAATTGGGCGGCACGGTGATGGTTAATGGCGAAATCTGGCGCGCTGTGTCAACCCAGTCCATTCCCAAAGCCAGTAATGTGGTCGTCAAAAAAATTGAATATATGCAGTTAACCGTAGAAAAAGCCTAAAAGGAGTTATTATGGAATCATTATTCAGTCTCAGCGCACTAGTTGTGTTGGTTTTATTGTTTTTAAGCTCTGCTATCAAGGTGCTCAATGAGTATGAGCGCGGCGTGATTTTCCGATTGGGACGCGTCATTGATACAAAGGGACCAGGGCTCATCATCCTCATCCCATTTATTGATAAGATGGTGAAAGTTTCCCTGCGTACCATCGTAATGGATGTACCGCCTCAGGATATCATCACCAAAGACAATGTCAGCATTAAGGTAAATGCCGTCATTTATTATCGTGTTATTGACCCGCAGAAGGCAACTATCCAGGTAGAAGATTTTGATTTTGCCACCAGTCAGCTATCCCAGACCACGCTACGGTCAATTCTTGGCCAGAGTGAGCTAGATGATCTCCTCAGCGACAGGGAGAAAATCAATCACGCGCTGCAGGAAATTATTGACCGCCATACCGACCCATGGGGTGTCAAAGTTTCCAATGTGGAAATCAAGCATGTGGACCTGCCTCTGGAAATGCAGCGCAGTATGGCCAAACAGGCCGAAGCCGAGCGAGAACGCCGCGCTAAAATCATTTCTGCTGAAGGCGAGTTTCAAGCTGCTGCCAAGTTGGCTGCAGCCGCTGAAATCATTGACCAGCATCCTTCGGCCATCCAATTGCGCTATATGCAGACCCTCATCGAAATCTCCAGCGAAAACAATACAACCACTATCTTCCCGCTGCCCATTGACCTCTTTGAGCCTTTCCGACGTTTTGCTGCCAAAGCTCTGGAAAAACCAGCGGAGTAGTTTCACCAAAGATATATGCCCTACCACATTCCTGCTGAATCCATCATCCGCAAAACGGTAAAAGAGAGAATTATCAATAGCCATCTGATACCAAGCCGAAACGACTTAAAGGGAGATGCAAAGCTTGTTTTCAGCCAATTAGCTACTTTAGGAATAGCCAACTTGGCAGATTTGAGAAAAGCTTTGCACACAAAATCAAAGCTGGAAGACTATGCGGCTAGCAGCGAAATCAGCCCTGACCGCATCACCCTTCTCAGGCGAGAAATCGAAAGCCGGTTTCCCAAAGCTGTTGCGTTAAAGGGATTTAACAGGCTGATATTGGCTCTTGAAAAGCTCCAAATCAAAGACACAGAGAAACTCTTTCAGCGCTTTGAAAAAGGGTCGGAACTGCTTCATAAAATCATCGGCAAGGATGCCCAAATTGAGAAAACCCTCAAAACCATCAGCAATTTATGCCGGGGGCAATGGACCAATGCCACTGCCGCCAGAATGCTGATTCTGGCCGGAATTGACTCTACTCGCGCACTTGCCGATTCTGATGATGAAATACCTTATTTCTGAATTAATGATATCAATGGGGAATATGGCTTCTTCAAGGGAAAACTTAGCTTGTCTGACATTCGGAGATGGATCTATTTGGCCGCCTGGCTGGCTCAATAAACGATTTACATAAATGAATATATGATTTTAATAAGGAATGAATGACGATGAAGATAAATTTCGCACTTGTTTTAACCACACTCTTTTTTTACTCCGGCTGCGCAAGTTTTACGCCCCAAATTAAAGAATATCCCAGCTATGTGGATTCTAAATCGCGTTTTGAGAAAAAGCTCTATCGCGAAATCCAGACCTATCTATTGAAGCTGAAAAGCAGTCCGGCGCCGATTATTTCTCCCTGGACAAATCTGGACTCAATCGCTGTAAAAAAGCAGGAGAAAGAAATCGAGATTTTTCTCAACCGAGATTTTGCCTATACCCCTTGGCGGCCCGGCTCGATTCAGCGATTTGAAACTGGCTGGAAGCGCTTTGCCGGGAATCCATACAAAGGTTATAAGGTGAACTTTTTTGTTCACGAATTGCCAATATCTGATATGATTCCCAATCTTTATCGCCCAAAAAATGAGCTTGATAAGCGGCGGATGCCCCTTGAGAAAATGATGGAGAAACCTCTCATCACACCTTTAGACCGCCCATTTGAAATCACCCATGGACTGGCGAGTCGCCATATTGCCCTATGGCAGAGTCACGGTTGGTATTACGAACAAAAGCTACGTCGCTGGGAATGGCAGCGCGCCCGTGTTTTTGAGGTTGTGGAAGACCTCTACCCAATGGCCTATATTCTCGATTTTTTAGCGCCGATGCTGGAAAATGCCGGCGCCACAGTCTTTATGCCCCGAGAAAGGGATACACAGCTGCATGAAATCATTGTTGATAATGACAGCAGCAGCGCCGGCGCATTGTATTCGGAAATCAGCGGATTCTGGCAAAGTGATTCCGGCGCTTTTGCCATCGGGAATCCACCCTACACCCACGAAAATCCTTTCAAGCAGGGAACCGGACGCTTTGCTGCTCTGGCAGAAGGCGCAGCTCCTGAGATCAGCTATATTCCTCAGATTCCCGAAGCCGGCTGGTATCGGGTGACAGTGAGCTATCCCGACTCGGCAGCCAATACCGACCGCGCCATTTACACAGTTCATCACAGCGGCGGGAGCAGCCGTTTTGAAATTGACCAAACAAAAGGTTCGGGAATGTGGCTGGATTTGGGTGCTTTTCATTTTCCCAAAGGTGTGAATCCGGAACAGGCAAAAGTAACGCTCACCAGCTATGAAACTGAGGGCGTTCTGGCTGCCGATGCGGTTCGATTTGGCGGCGGGATGGGGAATATTTCCCGCGACGGCATCACCAGCGGCTATCCCCGTTTTGCCGAAGCTGCTCGTTATTATCTACAATATGCAGGTTTTCCCGATACGCTGGTTTGGGACTTGAACAAGGGCGTTAAAGATTACAATGATGATTATCAAAGTCGCGGCGAGTGGGTTAATCATTTGAAAGGCGCACCCTTTGGCCCCAATAAAAAGCGCGATGAAAAAGGGAAAGGGATTCCCATCGAGCTGAGTCTTGGTTTTCACACTGATGCCGGATTCACGAGAAATGACACCGTTGTAGGGACGCTGATGATCTACAGCCTCACCGATGCCAAAGACACTATGGCTTTTCCTGATGGAATGCACCGCCTTGCCAATCGCGATCTGGCAGACATCACTCAGACGCAGATTATAGAAG
>DSDE01000463.1 GCA_011049095.1 Fidelibacterota bacterium | reverse complement strand
CATCTATATTATCAATAAGATATGGGACTGTTTCTGGCTTTGGGTCGCCCCTCTTGTTCTGCTAAATAGAAAGAATCAAAAAATATTTTATTGTTTTTCCATATTTCGAAAAACACTATAAGCAAAAGGGCAATGGCATATATATTGCTAAACTTATGAAAAATAGGCAAAGGGGAGTAGATGAAAAAAAAGAGGGGGAAGAAATGAAGTTCGAGACCCGCTGTATCCACGGCAAAGTTATGGCAGACCCCTCATTTCGTTCTTTAGTCACACCGATCTATCAGACATCAACTTTTGGGTTTCGAAATCTTGAAGAGGGGAAAGCCCGCTTTGCTGGCACTGCTGAGGGATATATTTATAGTAGATTGGGAAATCCTACGGTTTGTCAGCTTGAGCAAAAACTTGCATCTTTGGATGAGGGAGAGGCGGCTTTGGCATTTAGCAGCGGAATGGCGGCCACAAGCTCGGCTATTCTAGCGCTTTCTGGTCCCGGTAAAAATATTGTTACCAGCGATACCCTTTACGGTGGTACTCATAATATGTTTAATCGAACGCTGTCGCATTTAGGTATCGAGGTTCGTAAAGCCCACATTAATGATTATCTAAAATATGAAGCGTTAATAGATGAGAATACTTCTTTGATATTTATTGAAACGCCTGCAAATCCGACTTTAGGGCTAATAGATATTGAGAAGATTTGCAATATAGGTAAAAAATATAATATTCCTGTCATTTGTGATAACACTTTTGCCACTAGTTTTTTTCAAAAACCCTTGAAGCTGGGAGTAGATATTGTGATGCATAGCGCCACAAAATATATTGGCGGGCATGGAGATGTCATTGCTGGCGCTCTGATTGGCTCTAAAGACCTGATTTATACTATTAAAAAGTACGCCCAAAATGATTTTGGAGGAGTAATCGCCCCTTTTGAAGCCTGGCTCTTATTGCGTGGACTAAAAACACTTCCTGTCAGGATGGAACGCCATTACAGCAATGCCCTGACTGTTGCGCGATGGCTTGAAAAACATCCAAAAGTTACAAAAGTCTGGTATCCCCTGCTGGAAAGCCATCCTGATTATGAGCTGGCCAAAAGACAGATGAGTGGCTTTAGCGGTATGCTTTCCTTTGAAGTCAAAGGTGGGAAAGAAGGCGGTGAAATTTTGATGAATGAGGTGAAAATGATTATGTTAGCAGTGTCCTTAGGTGACTGCGATACGCTGATTCAGCACCCAGTCAGTATGACACATGCAGGCTATTCCTGCGATGACCTTGAAAAATCTGGTATTACAGATGGCTTGATACGCTTGTCTGTTGGCCTTGAGCATAGTGATGATATCATTGCAGACCTGGAGCAGGCGCTGGTTAAAGTATCCTGAAAACAGAGTATGCAATAATAGATATAAACCAAAAAAGGAGTTATGAGATGTCAAATCATGTTGAACAGTTTGTTGAGTCAGTACGACTGAGAAACGCGAATGAACCTGAGTTTATTCAGGCCGTACATGAAGTTGTAGAATCAGTTATGCCAGTACTGGAAAAAAATCCTCGCTTGCGCCATGCAAAGATTTTAGACCGTATTGTAGAGCCCGAACGAGTGATTATGTTTCGCGTGCCCTGGATGGATGATGATGGAGAGATCCACGTCAATCGCGGCTACCGTGTAGAATTTAATTCAGCAATTGGTCCTTATAAAGGCGGCCTGCGTTTTCACCCCAGTGTTAATTTATCCATTTTAAAATTCCTGGGTTTTGAACAAATATTTAAGAACGCGCTTACAACTCTGCCTATGGGCGGTGGAAAGGGTGGAAGCGATTTTGATGCCAAAGGTCGTTCAGACAATGAAATTATGCGTTTTTGCCAAAGTTACATGAGTGAGCTTTTTCGGCATATTGGACCTGACACGGATGTACCGGCTGGTGATATCGGCGTTGGCGGCCGTGAAATTGGTTTCCTTTTTGGCCAGTATAAAAGACTGCGCAATGAATTTACTGGTGTTTTTACCGGAAAAGGAATTGGCTGGGGTGGAAGTCTTATGCGGCCAGAAGCGACAGGCTTTGGCGTCGTATATTTTGCCAATGAAATACTCAAAACTAAAGGAATGAGTCTGGCTGGTAAACGAGTCTCTATATCGGGATTTGGAAATGTTGCTTGGGGAGCCACCACCAAAGCAACAGAGCTGGGCGCAAAGGTTGTAACACTTAGTGGCCCCGATGGCTATATTTACGACCCAGATGGTATTAGGGGTGAAAAAATAGACTATATGCTGGAACTCCGTCTTTCCAACCAGGATATTGTGAAGCCTTATGCTGATAAATACGGTGTTGAATTTTTTGCCGGAAAACGGCCCTGGGAAGTTCCTGTTGATGTGGCGCTGCCTTGCGCAACCCAAAATGAGCTGAATGGTGAAGATGCAAAACATCTTGTTAATAATAAGGTTATCGCCGTTGTTGAAGGTGCGAACATGCCATCTACGCCAGAAGCTATTGAGCATTTTAAAAGTAATCGGATTCTCTTTTCACCGGGAAAAGCTTCCAATGCCGGAGGTGTGGCTGTAAGCGGGCTGGAAATGACGCAAAATTCTATGCGTCTTGGCTGGACTGCAGAAGAAGTTGACCAGAAACTGCATATGATTATGACTAATATACATGAAACCTGTGTGACGTATGGAAAAGCTTCCGATGGATATGTTGACTACGTAAAAGGTGCAAATATCGGTGGATTCCTGAAAGTTGCAAATGCTATGATGGCTCAAGGTCTAGTATAGTTTTCCTATGTAAAAGTTCTTTGAGAAAAGCAGGGGCACGTGTCCCTCATTTTTTTTTCAATGGCTTGAGTATTTATTGACTTTATTAACTAGAAATTGTACTATTCGAAGTGCAAGATAGAGATATGACGAGGTATCAATAAAAAGAAGAGGAGTAAAGATGGATTTTCTAAAAAGATTGGGAATTAAAGAAGAGAATTATGGCGCTTCAACAGGCGTCGCGTGGCTAAAGACTGCTGATCGAAAACTTGAGATTAAATCACCAAGCGATGGAAAACTCATAGCCACTGTATATCAGGCTTCTCCTGAGGATTACGAGCAAGTAGCAAAAACTTCATATGAAGCCTTTCTGGAATGGCGTAAAGTTCCAGCTCCAAAACGCGGTGAAATTGTGCGTCAGATTGGATTGGCGCTGAGAGAATATAAAGAAGCTCTGGGAATGCTTGTCTCTTATGAAATGGGAAAATCTCTTCAGGAAGGACTTGGTGAAGTTCAGGAAATGATTGATATATGTGATTTTGCAGTGGGCCAAAGCAGAATGCTATATGGATTTACGATGCACTCAGAGCGCCCCTCGCATCGGATGTATGACCAGTATCATCCCCTAGGCATTGTGGGAACAGTCTCTTCTTTTAATTTTCCCGTAGCCGTCTGGAGCTGGAATGCAATGCTTGCCACTGTCTGCGGTGATACCAACATCTGGAAGCCCAGCTCAAAAGTGCCCCTAACAGCCATTGCCATTCAAAATATTTTGGCTGATGTGATAAAAAGAAATAATCTTCCTGAAGGCCTTTTTTGCCTGGTTATTGGACGGGGTGCAACGGTAGGCGAGACGATGTTGAATGACAAAAGGGTGCCAGTGGTGAGCATAACAGGCAGCATCGAAGTGGGTCGTCATGCTGCTCAGGTCATTGCCAAGCGCTTCGGAAAGGCTATACTGGAGCTTGGTGGCAATAATGCTATCATTCTCACACCAGATTCTGACCTTAAAATGGCAATCCCGGCTATTGTTTTTGGTGCTGTAGGCACTGCCGGTCAGCGCTGCACCAGCACCCGCCGGCTTATCATTCACAGCTCAATCTATGATAAAGTAAAAGATGCCCTGGTGAAAGCGTATGGCTCACTTCGCATTGGAAATCCTTTGAACAGTGAAAATCATATGGGTCCCCTCATCGATAAAGCAGCGGTTGACATGATGCTGCGTGCCTTAGATAAAGTTAAACAGGAGGGAGGCACTATTCTTAGCGGTGGTGAACTCCTCTCAGGTGAAGGCTATGAATCAGGATGCTATATAACACCTGCCATTGTCGAGGCGGAGAATCATTACGAAATCGTCCAGAAAGAGACTTTTGCTCCGATTATTTATCTGATTCGCTACAGTGGAGATGTTGAAAATGCCATCAAGCTGCAAAATGATGTTGTGCAGGGTCTTTCCTCTTCCATATTTACCAACAATATGCGTGAGGCCGAAACCTTTCTAAGCACCTGGGGCTCAGATTGTGGAATAGCAAATGTCAATATCGGCACATCAGGAGCCGAAATTGGCGGCGCATTTGGTGGTGAAAAAGAGACTGGCGGCGGACGTGAATCAGGCTCAGACGCCTGGAAAGCCTATATGCGCAGGCAAACAAATACCATCAATTTTGGTACGACTTTGCCTCTTGCCCAAGGCATAAAATTCGACTTATAAGGTGATTAATGAAAGGGACGCGAAAGCGTCCCTTTCTCTTTCTGGTGAAAAATTGCAGATAAAATCTTCTGTCCTCTATATTCTTGGCACGCCCATTGGCAATCTGGATGATATTACGCTGAGAGCTTTAGAAATTCTCAAAGCCGCCGATGCTATAGTCTGTGAAGATACACGGATTACCCGACGGCTTTTAGAAAAATTTAAGATTTCCAACAAGAAAATGATTGCCCATTACAAAACACAGGAAGCAAGAGCAATTCCTGAGATCATTTCATTGCTGGAGCAGGAAAATACATTGGTTTTGGTGAGTGATGCAGGCACTCCCGGTATCTCAGACCCAGGTCACTTTCTTACTTGCAGCATCCTTGAGGCCGGATATGAGGTCCTGCCTGTTCCTGGTGTCTCCGCTATCACGACACTCCTATCAGTCAGCCATATACCCATATCTGAGTTTGTATATTATGGTTTTCTGCCCCATAAAAAAGGACGGCTTAGCAAGCTTAGATCTATCGCCGCTGAGAAGAAGCCGGCCTTGCTTTTTGAAAGCACACACCGAATTGAAAAACTCCTTTCGGAATTGCTCCAGCATTGTGGTGAGCGGGAACTGCTCATTGGCCGGGAATTGACAAAAATCCATGAGACAATTATCAGGGGAAATATTAGTTTCGCTATTGAATGGTTTAAAAAGAGGAGCATGAAAGGTGAATTTACTTTGCTAATCGCTCCCGAAAATGAGGAGAAATAATGTCATTCACAGTTGTAAATCATCCCTTAATCAGGCATAAACTGGCTTTGCTCCGCCGTGAAGCAACTTCAACCCTGCAATTTCGTCAGCTTACCCAGGAAATAACGACCTTGCTGACCTATGAGGCCACCAGAGACCTTCCTCTTGAGCAACGGACAATTCAAACTTGGCAAGGACCTGTTGAGGCAGAACGGATTTCAGGGAAAAAGATTTCTGTCGTACCCATCCTCCGGGCTGGTTTAGGTATGCTTGACGGTGTATTGGCGCTGATTCCATCAGCAAGGGTCAATGTAGTAGGCGTCTATCGTAATGAAAACACTTTGAAGCCCATTGAATACTACAAGAAGTTTAATCGTGATATAAAAATCAGAAAAGCTCTGCTTATTGATCCGATGTTGGCGACAGGCGGTTCCATGGCGGCGGCCATTGAAATGCTGAAAAGTGAAAACTGCGATAGCATTGTCGCCATCTGTATAGTTGCAGCGCCGGAAGGGGTTCAGAAAATAGAAGATTTACATCCCGATGTGAATATTTATTCAGCAGCACTGGATGAGCGTTTGAATGATAATGGCTATATCATACCTGGCTTGGGAGATGCAGGTGATCGCCTTTTTGGTACAAAATAAATATGGTATAAAATGAAGCGCAGCATTCGTACCCGCCTTCATGAAATAATTTTTGAAGCAGATACACGTGGCGGAAAGATTTTTGATATTACTCTGATTGCGCTGATTTTGCTTAGTGTCGCTGTCATTATGGCTGAAAGTGTTCCGTCAATTCGCCTTCGCTGGGGCAGAGAATTGTATGCTATAGAATGGGTTTTTACAGTCTTGTTTACAATCGAATATATCACGCGGATTTATACTGTACGTGTTAAAAAGACTTATATTTTCAGTTTTTATGGGCTGATAGATTTTCTTGCTATTTTGCCAACTTATCTGAATATGCTTCTGCCAGGTATGCATTATCTTCTAATTATTCGATTAATTCGTGTGCTGCGTGTTTTTCGTATTCTCAAAGTGGCAAAATATATCCAGGAAGCCTCTTATCTGAGCCAAGCGATGATTGCTAGCCGCAGGAAAATATTTGTTTTTTTAATTGCTGTAATGGTCACTGTTATAGTTAGCGGCTCTTTGATGTATGTAGTGGAAGGTGAAGCGAATGGTTTTTCAAGTATTCCCTTAAGTATTTATTGGGCTATCGTGACCCTGACAACGGTGGGCTATGGTGACATTTCTCCGCAAACACCCCTTGGACAGACCTTATCAATCATCATTATGCTTATGGGCTACGGAATCATCGCTGTACCAACAGGTATTGTAACCGTTGAACTGAATCGTATCAAGCCGATTTCAAATACGCAAGTCTGCGAAAGCTGTGGATTAGGCCGCCACGATGACGACGCGCTTTTCTGCAAAAAATGCGGCGAAAAGCTATTCTTGTG
>DSDE01000289.1 GCA_011049095.1 Fidelibacterota bacterium | reverse complement strand
GGCTTGTACCCGAAGCTCCGGCGTTAAAGCTTTGTCAAAATTACTCCGCCCAAGCAGCAATTTTTTATAAGTTTGATTTTCTATCTGATGAATCAACACGTTCTTTGAGCAGCCATATTTGCGCGTCATACGGCTTTCACCCTGAAGCGCTTCTCTACACCGCTGGAATATTGTAAGATTATGCGTCCAGCCGATTTGTGCAGCCAATGGCTGCACTCTTTCATCGTCTCGATAAATGAGAAATAACTCCCGCATATAAAATAGATTTCGTCGTGAAAATCCACCGATACCTGGAAATTCTACCTGCAGGTCTTTTGACAATTGCAGCGTTATGGTCTGCGTTATTCTGCCGCTCGACAATCATTTTTCCGATATCCCAGTAGAGACCCACCAGTTCGAAATTGACTGTCTTTAAAGCCGAATACTGAGCCGTGCGGACCTGTTCTTTCACGTCCAGTAAAAATTGCCGCCATTCAATTGTTGTTGAAAACTGATTTTTATCCATTTTTCACATCTTTTGATTTTATCGTTTCCCGCTTCCTAAGCGATTCGAACTTGGATGCCTCAATCGTAATTTTCAATTTCCTTGATTTCATTTATGCACATTTTTCGTTTTAGATATCGTTTCAAGAGACTGTAAAGGCATTCTTTGCAATTATTCACAGCTCTTTTAGTTCGCCAAAAGAATTTACTGAGCTGTGCTTTGGAAATCAATTGTTCTTTGCAGTGATGCCAGAAACCAGGCTATCTGCTTGCCTTTTGGATTGCCGTGATTTATAAAAGAATTTTTTCTGGAAAAAAAATCAACCCGCCTCCTCAGTAATACTGAAAAGACGGGTTGATTCATTTGTGGAGGCGCCGGGAATTGAACCCGGGTCCGAAACAGAGACTATTTTGGCATCTCCGTGCGCAGTCCGATTCAAAGTTCTCGCCCGCAAATGTGAACCGAACAAACACTTTTGGGCCAGCCTGTAAATTTTAGCGGTCAGCCACCAGGCGGGGCCTTTCGCGAGTCTGTGAAAATGACGCCTCTCCCAAACCCACAGACAAGTCTGGGGAGCCGGCTACCTATATTTTATTAAGCAGCGTATGCGTAATTGTCGGCATTTATACCGTTTTCAGGCGGATTAGCGAGGTGACCTGAGTCCTCGGCACGCTTCCATCATAACCTAAACTGCCTCGTCGAAACCTTGACGCCCCCAAATTTCAAAAAGCTCTTGAATATAAGGCTTTTCCACTAAATATTCAAGAGCTGTATCGTATTACAAGCTTGTAAATAAATTATCGCTTCGGGAAAATCTCCCAGAGCTTGCCAAAACATTTATCCAAAGCAGGCCCCAGCAGCGCCGGATCGTCTGTCTGGCTTGGCATATTCTCAAAAACGACATAAGGCACTTTATGACCGCGCACCTCGATAAAATGAGGGTCATCGCCTTTAAAGTCTTCCCAGTCAATTTCTTTATACATTTTTTCCAGCTTCTTATCAGGAAGGCCATGCTCCAGAATCGAGTCTGGGCGATTGGGATTAAAGCGCTTGCGATTTTTGCGCAGTGATTCTTCGTAGGGTACATTGATATAAAGAATGACAGCTTCTTTGAGAATTTTTTCTGATAGATGCTTAAAAGCCGAATGATAGCCACCGTGTTCGCTGCCGCGGCTAAACTCTATAATGCAGGTCATCGTGTTGTGGTAATTTTCATCCCGAAGCCGCTTGTCATATTCCAAACTGATTCGTTCGATAAGCAAATCCCATTGATATTGATGCTTGAAGTATCCTTCTTCGTCTGTATGAATTCTCGGTTTTTTCAGAATTTTCTCATAGATGGCATCTTCCTCAAACCAGACCCATAGCATCGGGAAATCATCAATTTCTTCAAATTCCCCGATATGAAAACGCCGCAGTCTCTCTTCTAGCGGTGTATTTCTCAGAAAGTTGATAAGTTCCGATTTTCCCGATGCGGGACGACCCATCAAAATCACAATTTTAAAACGTTCCATCATCTTTTATCTCCTGTTTGATTTTTCTAAAGCAAGCTCGGCGCTGCGTTTTTTCTCAGCAACCGCAATAAATCCTACGGCAATGAGAATGAAAAGCAGACTGATCCAATCAACCATCTTGGGCCATTTTCCACTCCAGAAAAGGGCAAAAAGCAGCGTAGAAGCAGTGCCGGCGATGAGCGAAGTCAGGCGATTTACTAAGCCGGCGAAGGTGGCTGTTCTTCCCTTAAACATAAAGAGAAATACGCTAAAAAAAGCTACAACGCCAAAAGCAGTGCCCCAAAAAGCGGCGCTTCCCCAATTGAGTTCCGGCTGAGAGAAGGCATTGGCAAAGGGCGTGATCCGGGGTCCGCTCCAGCCACTCTGAGTCACAATCAGCAACAGAACACCGGTTACAATCCAAAGTGTCGTTGTTGACGCAATTTGTTCAATTCCAAAAAAGGCTTTGTTATTATCCACTTTAGAATATTTCGGACGAGTATTTTTATAGTAATTCATGATATATATTCGGATAGCATAGGCAACGATGTAGCTGCTAAAAATGATCACAACCGGCAGGCTTGTAAATGGATTGGCGCCGCCGCTGTTTCCACCTGAAAGAACTTTCACGCTAACGGCAATGATGGCAAAGAGAACACCGAGATTCTCTTCCAGATAGACTTTTTTAGTGAGAATGCCTTGGCGAATCTGAATGGCGTCCACAATTCGACCGATTATGATTACCGAGCCGCGCATAATGACCATTGCTACCATCACTGAAATGCCTTTGAAGCTATAAAGCAGTGTAGTTGTGGGAATAACGACAGCCGTCATCACACCGGAGGGGATAATATACAGGAGTTCGCTAGGAAAAGTGATGCCCATCCAGGTGACAGGCCGTACAGTCTCCAGCTTAAACCAGCGCAGCGCAAGCACAACACCTGTAGCAAAAAGAGTTGAGCTGCCAGTGCTATAAACCAGATAACCCATATCACTCATACCAGAACTGAGGAAATATTTCACGCTAATTCCGGTGATTATGTAAAATATAAAATATCCCATACTCAATTGAATTAATCGGCCGGTGCTGCCGTCTTCGGTTCTCCACATCATTTCACATCTCCTTATTCGTTCTTGTCATGGGGGGCAAAATTAAGCCATTTATCAGATTATACCAATAATTATATATCACTTTCAGTTGAGAATTTCGCGAATCAGATTCTCCATCTCTTTTAGAAGATAGGGCTTTACTAATACGGCATCAAAACCATATTTTTCAAAATCAGCCATAACCGGGTCGGAAGCATAACCACTGCTGACGATTGCTTTTAGCTCAGGCTTGAGTCGTTTCAGATCGTCAATAATTTCGGCGCCTCCCATGGCGCCAGGAACAGTAAGGTCCAGGATAACTAACTCGAAGGGGTCACCTTCGTTCAGAGCTTTACTAAAAATCTCCAAGGCCAGCTCTCCTGTCTCGGCAACTGCAGGCCGATGACCCATTTTCATCAACAAAGCCGTAGCCAGATCGCGGATTGGCTTTTCATCATCCATAATTAATATTCGGACTTTCCGTTGCTGATCTGCTTTTATATCCTTAATAACCTGAGCTGTGGGAGCCGCTTTACCTGTTGCGGGAAGCAGAAATGTAAAAGCGGCGCCTTCACCTTCTTTAGAATGGACAGTAACAGCGCCCTTATGCCGCTGTATGATGGAGTAAACAGACGCCAAACCCAGACCGCTGCCCTGACTTTTAGTTGTAAAAAATGGGTCAAAAATCTGATCTAAATGTTTAGCCGGAATTCCAGGCCCATCATCCTGAAAGACAAACTTTACATAATTGCCCAAATTGAGGTGCCACTGATTATTCAGCGGCAAAATAATATTATTCCCTTGAATAGCAATATTGCCATTTTTCACTATAGCCTGCTTGACATTAATAAGCAGATTAGTCACGACTTGAGAAATCTGCCCTTTATCAACATCAGCGCTCCAGAGCTCGTCATCCATTTGAAACTTCAGTTTGATGCCAGACCCGGTAAGGACAAATTCTGCGGTCTGACGGATAAGTTGACCAATGTCAATCACCTGCTTGATAGGAGTGCCACCCCTTGAAAATGTGAGAAGCTGCCCAGCGAAAGATATAACTGCTAATAGCTTTTTTATTATTTCCGGCATCTACGTTCAATGTTTAATATTACTCCTGCTAATCATCAATCAAAAATACCACATTTCTGAAAGAAAATACATAAAGCAATTGTAAATAAATAAAAAGAAGACCTGCTATTGGTCTTCATATTTTTAATTTGGCTGCCCAACGTTTATCTGAAACAGAGCAACGCTGGTGGAAAAAACCAGCTTTTCGCGCTACTTTTCTTCTTTGAAAAGAACGTGTTTGCGAATTACAGGGTCATATTTCTTCAACTGCAATCTGCCAGTTGTATTGCGCCGATTTTTCTTTGTGCTGTAAACATATGGGCTTTCCGTGCTGCGCAGCTTGACAGTTTCACGGGCACCTTTGCTTTTTTTTGCCATTTTTATGCTTCTCCGTGACTCAGATTACGTCTTTAAGGGTCAGGCCCTCTTTTTTTATATAGGGCAATAGACCGTTTTTGTCAATTGTTCTCATTGCTCTGACCGACATACGAATCGTCACTGAGCGGCCAAGCTCGGGAACAAAAATAGTTTTTTTCTGCAGATTCAGCAACTGCCGTCGTTTAGTCACCCGGTGGGAGTGCGATACATTGTTTGCCGTTTTGGGTCCGCGTCCCGTTAGCTTACATTTTCGTGCCATTGATCAATCCTTTCCCAAATATCTCGCGCTTAGCCAGACTATTTCATTATTTCGCTGCGGTTCTCGTCTGTCACGCTAACGATTTCTGTTTTAAAGCGAACTGAATCTTTCTCACTTTTCACAGCCTTAAAAACCTTTACATAGGTGACATTCGATTTTACTTTTGCGCGGTTTGCGATTTTTGCGCCAAAAGCCTTGCCTCCTTTTGCCATCGGTCTCTCCTTTCTTTTTCTCTCGAGAGCTATTCTCTCACACCCGCTTTTCAAATGAAAAAGCTCAGTAATATACGGATTATGCATTGAGAAAACACTTATTATTTAGCAGGGTAAAAAATATTTTCTAAAAAAATGGTGTTTCGAATTAAGAGCAGCCTAACTAAATTCATTCGGAGGAAAATGATGATGAAAACAATTATTCGAGAAGTATTAAACAAGAAAGACCGAGAGATATTTATCCGCCTTCCATATCGCTTGTATCAATCTGATCTCAATTGGGTTCCTCCCCTCATCGCTGATCAGCGGCAGCTATTTAATCCAGACAAAGATCCCTTCTTTGAACATAGCACTGTTGCTTTTTTTATAGCTTTCCAAAATGAAAAACCCGTAGGACGCATCGCAGCAATCAAAAACAATAATCATTTGTCGGTATATTTTGACCAGACAGGTTTTTTTGGTTTTTTTGAATGCATCAATGATGAGTCTGTTGCCAGCGCTCTTTTCGAGGCTGCAGGTAATTGGCTGAAGCAGCAAGGTTTAAAAAAAATGCGCGGCCCTGCCAATTACAGTATGAATGAAGAGGCGGGATTATTGGTAGATGGATTTGACAGTCCGCCCGTTGTTATGATGACATATAATCCCAGGTACTATCAGGCGCTTATAGAGAAAGATCGATTCACAAAGAAAATGGATTTATATGCCTATAGCATTGATAATGTGCACGAAATTCCCCGTCGTCTTCAGGAAGCTGTCAATTTGATTAACGCGGGAAATCATTTCTCAGTGCGCCAGTTGAATATGCGGCGGCTTCATGAAGAGATACAAGCCATAAAAAGTATTTATAATGCTGCCTGGTCAGAAAATTGGGGGGCAGTTCCTCTGACACACCGGGAAATTGACAAACTACAGCATGAATTGGTACAAATAGTTCGGCCAGAACTTTGTTTTATTGCAGAAGCTGATGGCCGAGCCGTTGGTGTATCAATAACGATACCCGACGTAAATGAAGTTCTAATAAAAATGGGTGGGCGGCTTTTCCCTACGGGTGTGCTGAAATATTTATGGTATCGCAGAAAGATTAAAGGTGTGCGGGTTTTGATTA
Organism: Fidelibacterota bacterium; assembly: GCA_011049095.1. Lineage (GTDB taxonomy): Bacteria > Fidelibacterota > Fidelibacteria > Fidelibacterales > DSDE01 > DSDE01. Next base: position 591 of record DSDE01000289.1, on the reverse strand, counting down.
TGGGCGTCCTTAAGGAATATCGCAACCTGGGTATAGACCTGCTCTTTTATTATAAAACGTTTGAGAATGGCTTGCGCCTTGGTTATGATCACGGAGAAATGAGCTGGATTTTAGAAAATAATATTCCGATGCGAAATGCTTTAGAAAAAATCCCCGGCACACGCATCTACAAAACATACCGGATTTATGAAAAATCAATTTCTTAAAGAATACAGCTCAATCCTGCTGCCTGGTGAGCTGCTGATTCATATCTATAATATTGCTGTTCTGGTGTTTATAATATATCACCGAAATAATCTGGCATCAGCAGATACCTTAATCGCTCTGCACGTCGTCGCAGGTATGGCCTATACCCTTTTCCAGATAAACCGCAACCGCACCAATCACCCAATACTTCAAGTTATGACAATCTGGCTTCCCCTTATATTTATTTTTGCATTTTATTATGAAACAGGTTTGCTAAACCGCCTCATCATCCCCACTTTTCAGGATGATCTGTTTAGCGCTATTGATATAACCCTCTTTGGTTTTGCTCCTTATATCGATTTTCGCGAACTGCTGCCCGGTGAATTTTGGGCTCAGTTTTTTCAT
>DSDE01000457.1 GCA_011049095.1 Fidelibacterota bacterium | reverse complement strand
GTGAGAAATTAATAGAATATTTTGCTCATTCCCTGGAAGGTCAATCGAAAAGCAAATGGCAGCCGCTCAAAGAACATCTTCAGAATGTGGCGGAAATGGCAGCCGGTTTTGCAGAGCCTTTTGGAGGGGAGGAGTGGGCTTATCTGGCAGAAGCGTCCAGGCCATACAGTACAGTGTGGTTTTTATCAGAGCATTCTCACGGATTTCACTATGACTTATTACGCGCGAAAAAATCAGAAACTGTTTGATCACCTTCGGGCTACGGCTGATCTTGCAAAAGCATTTGCCAGGGTTTTCTGCTGTGAGAATACAGCCTATTCGGCCGGCCTTCTGCATGATTTGGGGAAGTTCGCACAGGCTTTTCAAGATTATCTGAAACGTAGTCTGGCTGGCGAGAAGGTAACACGCGGGGAGGTTATTCACGCCTTACAAGGAGCGAAGTTTGTAAAAGATATTATACGTCATCCTTTAGTTGCCGACATCATCGGCAATATCATCGCAACCCATCATAATGGTTTATTTGATAACATCACTGATGGGCAAAGGACATTGTCTGTTAAAACCAATAAAAGCGAAGACAAGCTTCACTATGAGGAAGCATTAAAAGCATTTAATCCCAGCATTGATGAAGCAGCATTGAAAACGGAAATCCTCCATTTTATTAAAAAGTGTCAAGCAAGGAAATTAAAGTGGCCTCTTTTTATGTTGCATCTTCTTACCAAAGCGATTTATTCGTGTGTTGTGGATGCGGATAGATGCAATAGTGCGGACTTGGAAATTAACGAAGAAATTCCGGATTGGGAAAATCTAACTCAGCAGTTAGAAACATTTCTGGCAGGATTCTCCGGAAAAAGTGATATCGATAAAATTCGAAAAAATATATCAGAGCAATCCCAAAAAGCAGGCAGTCGTCAGCAGGGGATATATACGTTGTCCGTTCCAACAGGTGGCGGGAAAACATTGTCTAGTTTGCGGTTTGCGTTAGAACATGTAAAAACGCACAAACTAAAGCGTATAATCTACGTTATTCCATATTTATCTATTCTCGATCAAACTGCATCCAATCTGCATAAAGTATTTTCGGACAACAGCGGTGAATTGATTTTTGAGCATCATTCTAATATTGAAGTGCCTGATAATGACGATGATGAGGAGCAGTACCGGTTGCTGGCATCGCGCTGGGACAGCCCGATTATTTTGACAACGATGGTGCAGTTCCTGGAGACAATTTACAGCAACAAGGCGTCAAAGCTCCGCAAGTTCCACAATATGTCAGAAGCGGTTTTGATTTTTGATGAAATTCAGGCCTTGCCAATCAAATGTGTCCACCTGTTCAATGAAGCAGTCAATTTTCTACATTACTTCGGCAAATCAACTATACTTCTCTGCACGGCTACTCAGCCTCATCTTCATGAGACCGAACGAAAGGTTATATTGTCTGAAAAGCCGGATATTATCAGTATGACAACGGATCAATTGAAAATATTTAAACGAGTCAAAATTGGAGATAAAACACAATCGATAATGGATCATGAACAAATTTCGGAGCTGGCCAGGTCGCAAATTGAGCAGGGGAAAAGCACACTTGTTATTTTGAACACAAGAGCAGATGCGCGTGGTGTGTATGAACAATGCAAAACGATAGATTGTGAGAAAGCATTTTTAACAACCGACCTATGCCCTGCTCACCGCTCGCATGTTCTTAAACGCATAGAGAAAAACCTGAACCCCAAGACAAAACGGGTCACGTTGTGCGTCAGTACTCAACTAATTGAAGCTGGCGTGGATGTATCATTTGACTGTGTCATTCGCGCGGAAGCAGGCATGGACAGCATTATTCAGGCGGCAGGGCGCTGTAATCGAAACAAAGAATATTCAAAGCTTCAGATGATTTTTGTAGTTGATGTGAAGGGTGAAAGACTTTCCCGCTTGCCAGAAATTAAAGAAGGCAAAGTGGTGACAAAAAGAGTGTTTCGTGAAAAACAGGGCGAAAATTTATTAAGTAATGAAGCGATCAATTTATTTTACAAGTATTATTTCTTCGACCAGCAAGAAGGAAATAACAGAGGTAAAATGGATTATCGCACTAAAGATGGCAATACAACAATTTACAATTTGCTCAACAACAACGCGGTTGGAATGAGTGCTTATCGGAGCCGTAATAACGAGGTTTACACTGGTTTGCCCAGCGCTTTTCGAACAGCTGCGGATGAGTTTACTGTGATTGACGGTTTGCAGATTGGTATTGTTGTCCCGTATGGTAACGCCCTGCAGCTCGTTACAGATTTTCAGGCTTGTTATGATCCAAAAGAAAAAATGCGCATATTGAAAAAGCTCCAGGGATACACGGTTTCTATTTATTCCAATGTGTTGGAAAAACTTGAATATGTGGAGCGGGCGATTGTGAAAATAGATGAAGCCTTTTACTTGTTAAGCCCGGATTATTACGACGTGGCTGAGCAAGGTTTGAAGCGTGAGGCGATGATGTCTTTTTTATATGTGTAAAATAGAATAGGAGGTGTCAGTATGGATAGAAAACGCAACTCAGTTGAGTTTAAAGTTTCCGGTCGATATGCGATGTTTTCAGATCCGGTGACGCGGGTCGGCGGGGAAAAATTCTCTTATCAGGTTCCAACCTATCAGGCACTTAAAGGTATTCTCGAAAGCGTCTACTGGAAGCCGACTTTTATTTGGTATATAGATGCTATTCGGGTGATGAAAAAAATTCAAACGGAGTCAAAGGGGATTAAACCAATAAAAATGAGCGGCGGGAATGATCTTTCTTATTATACTTATTTAAAAGATGTAGAATATCAGGTGCTTGCTCATTTTGACTGGAACGATCATCGAGATAATCTGGAGCATGACCGCGACGAACATAAACATCATAATATCGCCAGGCGCAGTATCGAAAAAGGCGGACGCCGGGATATTTTCCTCGGAACAAGGGAATGCCAGGGGTATGTCGAACCTTGTGTTTTTGGAGAGGAAGGCGAAAGCTTTTACAGCCATTATGGTGAATTAGATTTTGGAGTGATGTTTCACGGATACGACTATCCCGATGAAACAGGGAATGATGAGCTTGTCGTGCGTTTGTGGAGGCCAAAAATGGTAAACGGTATCATCGAGTTTCCAATGCCCAGGGACTGTGATCTGAATATGCGGCGTTTCATCCGCAAGATGACCAGGAAAGAGTTTGAGGATGAATGCAATTTCTTACCCGTTAAAGACGACCCCGCCGTGGCGGATCTATCAATGGAGGCATAATCATGGGATTTTGGCAGCACTTGGCAGAAAGCTATGATAAAAATGCGGATGCATTTAAAAAGACGTATCCCCTATCGACAACAACTATTTCAAATAACGGGGACATGATAATTATAATTGTTATTGATGGGAATGGAAAATTTATCCGTTATGACAAAATCGAAAAAAAATCGAACCCATCTTTGAAAAGCCCAGGAAACCCTCTCGTAAATATTACAATCCCGGTTACAGAAGAAAGTATGGGCAGGTCAAGTGGTATTTCACCACATCCGATTTTTGATCAATATGAATATCTTAAAGGAGAAGGAAAGAAATATGATGCTTATATGGGGCAACTTAAAGATTTTTCTGAATCCTCTTTTTCTACAGAAAAGGTAAAGGCTATTTATAACTATATTAAAAAAAAGACTGTTGCCTCTGATTTGTCAGAAATAGGAATTAAAGACAAAACAAACATTATTTTTCAGGTTGAAATACAGGGGCAATTACAGTCTAAAGTATGGGAAGATGAAATATTTTTTTATGCATGGCATCAATATTATTTGGATATAAAAGCCAAACGGGCCGAAGAGAAAAAAAAGGCCCAAAAGATGCTGACCGACAAACTGAAATTGTCTTCAGGTGAAAAGAAACAGCTGAAAGAGCAGACAAGATTCAAAGATGCAATATCATTAGACTATATAGAAGGTAACGATAAGGAACCTGCTGCTATCTTCCATCCTAAAAAAATTTCCATAAGAAATGCTGCAAATGCAAAGCTAGTTTCAGATAACGACGATGAAAACTACACATTCCGAGGTAAATTTGAAGACTCATCACAAGCGGTGTCTATCGGATATGAGAGTTCGCAGAAAGCGCACCAGTTTTTACGGTATCTTATCAATGATCGGGGATACTACTGCGGAGAACAGGTGATTTTATCTTTTACAATTGGCTCAACAGAGAAATTATTGCCGCCGCCGGTCGAGAATGACAGTCTTTCGGCTATCATACATAGTTCCGGATTCAAGACAGAAAATGATATTCAGACTGAACTTCGTGCTAATATGGGACTTGACTATGCTGAGGCATTGAGAAAATCTCTTGACAGCTTTAAATATGGTAATACTTTGGAGAAACATGCCAAGACAGCAGTGATAGCGTTAGATGCATCAACAAAAGGGCGATTGTCCATTACGTTTTACCGTGAATTAGACCGAAACGAATATCTCGAAAGAATAGCTGATTGGCATGAGGGATGTAAATGGAAACAACAGTTTTGGGACAAAGAAAATCAAAAATTTGTTTTTTACATAGGCGCGCCGTCCGTAGACAAAATTATCGAAGCGGTACACGGTAAGCCCCGCGGTGGTGAAGATAAGAGCTATACAAAAATTAAAAAAGCGGCAAGAGAACGATTGCTCCGTTGCATCTTTGACGGAGCATTTTTACCAATGGATTTTGTGATAGCAGCTCTCCGACGGGTTTCTAATCCATTGGGGATTACAAAGCAAAACAAATTTGATCGGAATCGTTTTGAGCAGGTCGTATCAACAGCGTGTGCGTTGGTGCGCAAAGATTATAAACAACGTAAAAAGGAGGATTATAAATTGAGCATTGAACTTGACAGAACAGATCGTGATTACCTTTACGGTAGACTGCTTGGCGCGGCAGATAAACTAGAGGAATATGCCCTTTATAAACAGGGCAAAGACCGCATGGTTACTGCTGCTATCAGACATATGCAGGCGTTTACTCAACATCCATTCAGGACTTGGCAAACAATACACAGTTGTTTGAATCCGTATATTCAAAAGGTCAAAAAGAGTTATGGTTTTCGTGAGCTACAAGCAATTATGGATAAGTTTATACCTGGAGATTATGAAAAAGATGTACCGCTAAATGGTTCTTTTCTGATTGGGTATTATCATGAACGTGCCTATATCGATAGCTTTACGAATGTTTCAGATAAAAATAAAAATTTAAATGAGAAAACAGGAACGGAGGATAGCAATGAATAAAAATATTAGTCTTTCGAACAAAATCGATTTTGCAGTAATTGTCTCTGTTAAACGGGCGAATCCAAACGGAGACCCGCTTAACGGCAACCGTCCTCGCCAAACCTATGATGGATACGGTGAAATTTCAGACGTTTGTCTCAAACGCAAAATTCGCAACCGTCTGCAGGATATGGGAGAATCCATTTTTGTTCAATCAGATGACAACCGCGCACCGGGAGATGACTTTCGCTCGCTTAATGATCGTTTTAAAGCGGCAGAGGTTAGGTGGAAACAAGCAGAAAAAGAAAATAAAATCGAATCTGCGGATACAAGAATCAACGCTCCCAAAGAATGGTTTGATGTGCGCGCCTTCGGGCAAGTTTTTGCCTTTAAGGGAGGTGAGGGTAGTGATGGTGTTTCTGTCGGAATACGCGGTCCGGTAACCATTCAAAGTGCATTTAGCGTCGAACCGATAACACCGGATAGTCTGCAAATTGTAAAAAGTGTCAATTTAGAGACCAACGAAAAAGAACCCAATAAGAAAGGTTCCGACACAATGGGTATGAAGCATCGTGTTGATAAAGGCATTTATGTAACCTATGGTGCTATCAACACGCAACTTGCAGGAAAGACAGGCTTCTCTGATGACGATGCCGAGCAAATCAAAAGAGCACTTCAAAGTCTGTTCGTCAATGACGCTTCAACAGCACGTCCTGAAGGCAGCATGGAAGTCTTGAAAGTGATTTGGTGGAAACATAATTGCCCAAACGGGCAATATGCCTCTGTAAAAGTTCATCGTGCATTGAAGGTAAAACAGGACGGTTCTTACGAACTTGACACATTGGGCGATCTTGTTCCTGAACAGCTCAATCCGCTCGAAGGGAAAGAATTGGAGGGACTTTACAAATAAGTGAGAAATACAATGTTTATAAAAAAACGATATTATCAAATCCATATTTCCACCGGGCCGCTACCACGATTTGAAGACGCAGGTTGCGGTCTAAAAGGGACGTTTTTAAAAGGGAGGAAGATTGAAAAGAAATACACCGTGCGCAATCACGCCACATGGCGGCTATCGTGATCTGAAATCGTACCAGATGTCCGAGATTGTGTATGACGGTACGGCCGTCTTTTGCAACCGGTTTATCGACCGACGTTCACGGACTCACGACCAGATGGTTCAGGCAGCCAGAAGTGGAAAGCAGAACATTGCCGAAGGGTGTATGGCTTCAGGAACATCTAAAAAGTTTGAATTAAAACTGGTCGGGGTTGCCAGGGCCAGCCTGGAGGAACTGCTGCTTGACTATGAAGACTTTCTAAGGCAAAAAGGATTGAAGCAATGGGCGAAAGAACACCCGAAATCAAAATTCATCCGGTCTCTTTGCTATAAAGGGGATAGGTCCTATGGGACCTATAAAAGGTTCCTGGAAAAAGAGACTTCGGAGG
>DSDE01000010.1 GCA_011049095.1 Fidelibacterota bacterium | reverse complement strand
GAACAGTTTCGGGGAAAAACAGAATCGCTGCAAGATAAACTCATTGTTTTTGGCGGTGCATTTCTGGGCGCAATGACCTTTGCTTTTACTGACAGTCATTGGTTCAATGCTGTTGAATCAGAAGTTTACGCTCTCAGCACATTTATGACTGCTCTGGTAGTCTGGTTGATATTAAAATGGAATGAAGCCGATGGTGCAAATACTCACTCTGAGCCCTGGATTCTATTTATAGCCTATATGATAGGCCTGGCTACGGGTATTCACCTTCTCAATCTGCTGGCCCTACCATTTATCACATTGATTATCTATTTCCGTTATCGCGATTTCGAATGGAAATCCTTCTTTGGCATCACAGCCATTACCGGACTCTTTTTTGTTTTTGTTCATTCAGGAGTTATTAAAGGCACACCAAAAATAGCGGCCTTTATCAATATCAATCCCGCTGCTGTTAGTTTTCCCCTGGCGCTTTTTGTTATAATGATGGTTTTGGCAGGCCTGCTTTGGTTGGTGATGGAATCCATTAAAAATGTCAATTGGAAGAAATGGAGCGAGCTTCTTGTTCTAAGCTTGATTTTGATTACCATTGGCTATTCCAGTTATGAAGTGATTTTTATCCGCAGCCTGAAAAATCCCAACATAGATGAAAATGACCCGGAGACGACACGTCAGGCGGTGGCTTATCTGGAAAGAGAGCAATATGGCGCTCATACATATGACCGCACTCAAAAAATGAAGGAATCCCCCAATGGGCACCGGTATAAGAACGCTACGGATTTCTTTTGGAATTATCAGGTGAAGCAGATGTATATCCGATATTTTAATTGGCAGTTTATCGGGCGAGATGATGCAAAGGTAGATTTTTCCCAGCTCTGGGGCATCCCCTGGCTTATTGGCTGGCTGGGCATGTTTTTCCATTTTGCCAAAGACCGGAATCGAGCATTTTCGGTGCTGGCTCTCTTTTTTATGACGGGCTTTGCTATTATTCTTTACCTTAATCAGCCAGACCCTCAGCCCAGGGAAAGGGATTACTCCTATGTCGGCAGCTTCTTTGCCTTTGCCATTTGGATTGGTATTGGCGCTGCAGCTATCCTCGATACACTGACCGGCAAAATTAGCAATTCGGCTAAAAGGAAAGCCGCATTAGCAGGGCTTTTGGCATTGCTGATGCTTATTTTGCCGATAAATGTGCTAAAAGCCAATTACCACACACATTCCCGATGGGGCAATTATGTAGCGCCGGATTATGCCTATAATCTGCTCAATAGCTGCGAGCCCAACGGCATTCTTTTTACCAATGGCGATAATGATACATTTCCGCTTTGGTATCTCCAGGAGGTTGAAAATGAGCGAACCGATGTGCGGGTCGTGAATCTGAGCCTTCTAAATACACCCTGGTATATTAAGCAGCTCAAATATAATGAGCCACGCATTCCAATACGGATGGAAGATTATCGCATCGAACAGTTGACCGTCTTTCCTTGGGAAGCCCGCGAGGTACAGCTTCCTGTACCCAAAGAGCTAAATCCCGCAGGCGAAATAAGATGGACTATTCAGCCGACTTTTCGCGGTATGGGTTTGCGCACCCAGGACCTTATGATTTTAGAAATCCTGGCAGCGGTAAAATGGGAGAGACCGGTCTATTTTGCTGTTACCGTCAGCGACGACAATAAAATTGATCTCGATGACTACCTCTCTATGGAAGGCTTAACCATGCGGGTCAATCCTAAAAAGGTAGCTCGTATTGATGAAGAGATGATATATAAAAATACGACACAGGTTTACAGATATCGCAATCTCAATAATCCTAAAGTCTATTACGAACCCAATACAATGCGTTTGATGCAAAATTATCGCACCGGATTCATGCAGGCAGCCTTGGAATTTTTGCGCAAAGGCAATAGAGAAAAAGGGCTCGAACTCCTTAATTTTATGGAGAATGCCATTCCCGAAACAGTAATCCCCATCGGGCATCGGGAACTGGACCTTCAGCTTGGCAGGATATTCTATGAACTTGGAGACAGCAATCAGCTTATCCGGCGGCTGGAGCGCTTTGAAGCCCGGCCAGACCTTTCAAGAGATAATGTGATGATGCTTGCTCAAATCTATTACTACGATCTGAAAGATTACACTAAAACGATAGCAATTATGGAAAGTGAGCTGGCCAGATATCCCACAGATCCCAGAATTATCAGCTTTCTCATCCAGATATATCGCGAATCTGGCCACTTAGAAAAAGCCCTTACCCTGCTGGATAACTGGAATACTAAAGTTCCAGATGACAGTCAGGCACAAGCGATGCGGCGCGCCATACTAAGGGAGCTGGAAAGCCGTCAAGCGGAAACCGAGCGCCACTTTTCCCCTTAATTTTTAGCAGATTTATTGATGGAGACAATGAAACGCGTTTCAGTTATTATCCCTCATTATAACGGGGAGCAGATTCTTAGGGAATGTCTCAAGTCTCTGAGAAAGACACGTTATCCAAATCTGGAAATCATTGTCGTGGATAACCATTCCTCTGATAATAGCGTGGCAATGCTGCGCAGTGAGTTTCCCGAAATGCTAATCTTGACAATGAGCGAAAATTATGGTTTTGCAGGCGCCTGCAATTATGGAATTGAGACAGCCAGCGGCGACTATCTGCTCATTCTCAATAACGATACAATTCATAAATCAGATTTTATCCACAAATTGGCTGCCTATCTGGATGAGCATCCGCATGTGGCTTCCGTCATGCCAAAAATCCTCAGCTACCACCAAAAAGAGTATTTTGATTATTCTGGGGCCAGTGGCGGTATGATGGACCAATATGGTTACCCCTTTGCCCGAGGACGGATTATGGAGGATATCGAGAAAGACCTGGGGCAGCATAATAAGCCAATGAATGTATTTTGGTGCAGCGGGACAGCCTTTTTGATCCGGCGCTCTGTTTTGAAGGAGATAGGTCTTTTTGATATGCTCTTTTTTGCCCACATGGAGGAGATAGACCTGCATTGGAGGCTTTATCTCCGGGGATATAAAGCGGCGGTTCTGCCATCGGCAGTTGTATGGCATCACAGCGGCTGGACACTGCCACCGGATGCTTACCTGAAGAAATATCTCAATCATCGCAATAATCTGATTATGATACTGGCAAATTATTCAGGAGCAAATTTGCTGCGATTTGGCATACCCAGATTGCTTTTGGAATTGCTCTCCAGTTTTTATGCCATTTTCAGGCGGGATGTTCGGCGTTTTGCCGCTGTATATGCCGCTCTATTTTGGATAATTCGCCACCCAATGCTCGTTTTAAGCAAGCGCCGTAAGTCACAGGCTCTGAGAAAGCGCAGCGACGCAGAGATTATGCCATTTTTATATCCCCGATCAATCGCTCTCGATTATTATCTAAAAAAAAAGAAAAACTGGAAAAAAATAGCGCCATATTTTAAAGGGAATTGATTTTTTCTGTCTTATTTCTGAAAATAACTTATTGTTTTCCGGTAGGATATGCCCTAATATTATTTATGGAAATCAGGCAAATAAACAAAATCAATGTCAGGAGAAATTCACAAGAGCACGCGCTATAAGGTATCTGCCCAGGGTATAAAACGGGATTTGCAGACTGCCAATGGAGATTATGAATCCATTGATCTAGGAATGATGGATGAAGATGAGCTCTATCTGGGTTTAAAAAAATTCAATCTGTTCAGGAGCTGATACCCAAAAAAAATGAAGACCTGTGTCCGCCAGCCCTTTACATCAGCAGCGCTAAAGGAGAGTTTAACTTCTATTTGAATGATGGTGAGATCATTTGTGGCAATAACGAACTGGCAGTCTCGCCGCTGGAGGCAGTGAATTTAGTAAAGGGTGTGACCACAAAAAGTGAGGAAGCCCAAAAAGCTTTTTCAGAGACTAAGGCGAATACAGGTCATCCGAAATCTAAAAGAGGAAAAAAAGCTTTGGCCTGGGGTTCAGATCATCCCGATGTGAAGGGGATGATGCCTGTGCGCCGAAGTGAGCTCCTGCCAACGGATAAAGATGAAATCAGTCGTTTCAATGTCAGCACAGCTCATAGCAATCCGCATATTGCACTTCCTGTGTTTAAAGGCAGTGGCTATGGCGCTGCAGTTCATGTCTTTATGGCTTTTGGAATTTTGGGGCTGCTTTTAGGCTTTCCGCTGCTGTTTATGGACAATGCCGGAGCGGGCTTTCTTTTTATCGTGCTTGCGCTTCTTTTGTTGTGGCTGCGGAAAAAAATTAAAACCGCTTGGGGGGCGACATTGCTTCGCATTGGGTTTGATTGGAAAAGTAACGCGCTGTGGATTAAAAAGGATAGTGAAAAAGAGGCACAAATGATAGCCAATGCCAATTGTATTAGCGATTTTACGCTATCCGAGCACAAATCGGTGCGGCAAGGCAGGGTCCATTTTGATCAGGATTATACCAAATTAGGTACAAGAGTGCAAGATACTGATAAAAGCTGGATGCTGCTGGCGAAAATGTCGAATGACACCAATAAACTTGTCTTTGTTTTTGATGAAAAAAAAGAGGGTGAAGCTGCCCTTGATAAGCTTTTAAATCTTCTCCGCCAACAATGACGGAAACAGCGATTGAAACAAGCCAGCTAGAACGAAGATCAGTAAGCTTTTAATTAAGCAGGAAAAGGCTTGCGCGGCTATTAAAAAGTGAAAGACAAAAAAAAGCCGGTGGAAACACCGGCTTTTTTTATGGCTATTCTAATATGAATCAGAAAAAGCGGTCTCTGAAGTCTTCGATTTTTGCGGCATCTCGGGTGGCCTGCATCCATTCTGTAATGAGCTGATTCTGCTTTTGGGTCAGAAGTTGCTCATATTTGCTCTCTTTTTCAACGCCAAATTTTGTTTCGTCAAATTTGCCCCGCATTCTCAATTGAATAATCGAGAAATCACGGCTGCTTTTGATTGGCCGACTGATTTTATTCAGGTTCATTTCCCGAATTGTGGCTGCAAAGGCCTTGTTATTTCTGAAAGATCCGGGAGCGGTGTTGATTGTAAAGTCTGAATGACGCTGCAATTTTACACCGATGGAATCAATCTGCAGAGATTTCAGGGCAGTGCCTTCCTGCGCTTTTGCGTAGAGTGATTCGGCCAGCTCCATAGCAATTTTTTCTCTTTCCTGGCGCTGCAGTTCTCTTTCAATTGCCGCTTTAACTTCTTCAAGAGGCCTGATACTTGGCGGTGTGACAGACAGCAATTGCGCCACGATGATGGCGTTGTCTGTTTCGATGATCTGACTGATGCTGCCCGCTTTGCTGGAGAAAGCCCAGCGGCTTAATTCTGATACGTAGCCCACACCAGGGAAAAAGATAGAGCTTTTATCGATTCCTCCCTTGGTTGTATCTGCTTTTAAATTATAGCTTAGCAAAGCTTTTTCGTATCCCTGGTCTTCCGCATCATAGCTAAATAGTCTCGCATTTCCCATAAGCTGATCAATCGTATTTGGACCTGTTTCAACTTTCAGCAGAATATGGGAAGCTCTCACTTTTTCTTGGCCTTCTTCAGTTTTTTTGTCCGTGACTTTGATCAGGTGAAATCCAAACTGAGTTTCAACCGGGCCGATTACAGCTCCGATTTCCGCGGTAAAGGCCGCATCTTCAAAGGGTTTTACCATTTGTCCGCGGGCAAAAAAGTCCAAGTCACCACCATTGGCAGCAGAGCCGTCAACACTATAGATCCTTGCCAAGTCTTCAAATAGCTCTCCTTCAGTCAGACGAAAAGCGATTTCTTCAAGCTCGTTAAGCACCAAAACGGTGTCTTCCCGGCTGGGTGTTTTCATCCACGATACATATTGGAGCGTTCTTTTTTCCGGCACAGCATACTTTTCATTTTTGTTGGCCTGATAATATTTGCTGATGGCATCTTCAGTGATTTCAGGGGCTTGGCTGCGAGGTGGATTGATGGGGATGCTTAATGCTTCAATCTCGTATTTGACATTCTCATCTGAAAAAGCTTCTTTCACCTCATCGGGGCTCACCACGGCGCTGCTGATGATCTGATTTTGCAGCTTTTGACGCCGCAGCACATCTGAATAAATCTGCTCTACCTGCAGCCATTCATTGCCTTGGGGATTGTGTAAAGCCTCAAGATATTTTTGGTAATCAAAACGGCCATCAGTCTGGAAGACTTCTTGAGTTTGGAGAAATTCCGGCGGATTTGTCTCCAAAAAATGAAACAATTCAGCATCCTGAACTGTTATTTTCATTTTATTTATGGCCTGTTGCACTAGAATCTCATTGACCATATTTTCCCAGACCTGGTCTCTGAGGCGTTGGCGTGTGGCTTCAGTCAGTTCCTGCCCGCTGCGCTCTCGATAGGCGCTGCTTTCCTGGTTATAGGCATTTATAAACTGATCATATGTGATGTCTTGCCCGTTGATTTTGGCGACGAGGTGCTGATCTGATTCTGCTCCCGAATATCCCATTCCCCAACTGAATAGAATAGTCGCCAGAAATGCCAGGATGAGGATGCCCAGTATTATGTGCATCCGGTTTCTCATGTAAGTCATTACTCCCATAGTGGGCTGCTCTCCTCTTTTTTAGCTCGCAAATATACAGAAGAGATTCATTATAATCAAGTTAGTGCTGAAAAACCTTTTTTTTTTCTGTGATAATCACTTGTTTTTTTCTCCAAAAATCCCAATTATATTAAGCGCTGATGGAGGTTACATGAAAATAGCAGTTTTATCGGGCAGCAAATCAGACCAAAATGTAATTGAT
>DSDE01000373.1 GCA_011049095.1 Fidelibacterota bacterium | reverse complement strand
CTCCCTTGCGGCCAAAAGACTCCATTGTCCATAATGCTGCAGACAGCAGCACCGGCGCAGTTTCATTTATGGAGCTCTATTCACAAACAACAGGACTCATTGGGCAAAGCGGGCGGCGCGGCGCACTGATGCTCACCATTGATGTAAAGCATCCTGATATTTTTAATTTTATTTCAATCAAAAAAAATCCGAATTGGGTTAGCGAGCAAATAGTCCAGCAATGTGAATGGTCTGGTAAATTTAGCAAAGAACAGCTCAAAGAAGTAAAAAAACAGGTTGTGGAAAATACTCAGGTTCGATTTGCCAATATTTCTGTCAAAGTCTCTGATGAATTTATGCAGGCCGTCCAGGAAGAGAGCCAGCTGGGCAGAGACAAAATTCTCGTTTATTACAAAAAAACGAAAAAACGCCTCACAAAAGCCTACCAGGACGAAGGCTACTACTACAGCCTGGGGATTCCGGCAAAAGACCTTACTCACTACGATCACATTCAAACATTCGATAACTACTCTCGCCTTTCATCCTGGCTAAACAGCGAATATGGCATCAGCATCTCTGAGGCTGATATAAGAAATTCATATCTGAGGGATGTTTATGGTGATTACCTTTGTGAGATTCCCGATGAAAACGGCGAGCTGGCAATTCGCGGCAGCGGTGATTACCTCCTCTATTTTGCCAGCAAACCCACCGGGGAAATTCGCAACTTAATTAAAGCCAGAGATTTATGGAACTCTCTGGTGGAATCAAACTACCGAACAGCAGAGCCTGGACTTATTTTCTGGACGAAGATGAGCGCCTATTCACCATCCAACTATGTTGGCCGGCCTATCATTTCAACCAACCCCTGTGCAGAAGTACCCCTCGAAGCTGGTGGCGCCTGCAATCTTGGCAGCATTAATCTTAGTCGCTTTATTAGTAATCCCTTTACTAAAGATGCTGCTGTGGACTGGGATGGGATTCATCAGTCTGTCCAAAGTCTGGTGCGCTTTCTCGATAATATCGTCTCCTGGAATGAAATTCTTAACCCTCTTGCCAAGCAAAAGAAAGCTGCCAGCGAAACAAGAAGGCTGGGGCTGGGAATTATGGGCATTGCCGATATGCTCTTACAGCTAAATGTTGGCTATGATTCCAAAGAAGGTGTTCACCTTATGCAAAAAATTATGCATGACATCACCAATAGCGCTTACCAGGCTTCAGCCCGCCTAGCCGCTGAAAAAAGGGCAACACCAATCTTTGATTATGAAAAATATGCCAGAGGACCTTTCTTTCAGGAAGCGCTTAGCTCTGAGACTAAAGAGCTCATAAAGAAAAATGGATTGAGAAATATCGCCATCACATCAATCGCTCCCACCGGATCTATCAGCAATATCATTAAAGGTTTTGAATTAAATGGCCGCAATTATATTGGCGTCAGCGGGGGTATCGAGCCTATCTTCTCACTGTTCTACAACCGCAGGTCTGAATCCTTCGGGAATAAAATTTTTAAAGTGTTTCATTCGATGGTTCAGGCATACATTGATTTAAAAGGCTTACAGAAAGATGCCGAAATGGCACGTTCTGAAAAAGACCTCAAAACAATTTTACCAGATACCTTTTTTCGAACTGCCCATGTCATTCTCTTTGAAGATCGTCTCATGATTCAGAGCGTCTGTCAAAAATATGTTGACCACTCCATAAGCAGCACCATAAACTTACCGGAAACAGTAGAGCCGGAAGAGATTTCAAAAATTTATATTCGCGCTTGGCAGTATGGATTAAAAGGCGTAACCATCTACCGGGATGGCAGCCGCTATTCGATTCTTAGCACCGAAAGCGAAAAAAGTGAATTTAGTCGCTTCAAAGAAAAAACATTCAAAATTAAAACAGGAGATGGGGAAGACCTGGAATTTGCCGGCGATGAAGTCCTGCGTCTGCCCGATGGCCGCCTTAGCACACCCTACCACTACACAAAGCGCTTAAATTTAAACAAAATGAAAAAAGTCACGAGGTAAAAATGATTACACTAAATAATGGCTTTGCGATGGAAGAAGTCGTTAAAAGCGAACAAGGGAATGGTAAACTCGACACGATAGATCCAGACCTCCTAGAAGAGGCCGCCCAGGCCCGCACCGCTTCAGCAACTCTAAAACGACCTGATGTCGTAGATGCAAAAGTTTACAAAGTAAAAAGCCCCTTCGTAAAATTTAGCGTCTATATCACCCTAAGCTATATCACGGAAAATGGAAAAAAACGTCCAGTCGAGATTTTTATTAATTCAAAGGATTTAACCCACGCAGCAGAATATGCTGTCCTCACCCGCCTCATATCAGCTATCTTTCGAAAAACCAATGATGTACACTTTATTTTAGAAGAATTGCGCAGCATCTGGGACCCCAGTGGTGGATTCTTTAAAGGTGGTAAATATATTCACTCCTTTTATGCTGAAGTCGCGGATGTCATTGAACGCTTTTTTATTGAAGAAGGCATTATCAAGGAAACAAAAGCGGAACAGATTCCCATACCCATTCAGACAGAATTAAAAAAGTCATATCATGATGAACCTAAAATGATAAACAGCCAATTCAAAATATGCCCTGAATGCAATCAGAGAACCTTAAAAACCGATAACGGCTGCGACTCCTGTATGCAATGCGGCTATACGAAATGCGATAAATAAACTAGTCTAAATTTTCTAAAAGCGCGGGAGATTCCTCGCGCTTTTTTTTACTAAAAAAGGAATCTGCAATGAAAGTAAAAATAAAACGTCTAAAGCCAGAGGCCAAAATTCCCCACCGACAATTTGATGATGACGCTGGTTATGATATCGCATCTGCTGTGGAAATAAAGATTCCCGCAAAAGGATGGGCGCTGGTTTCCACAGGAATCGCCGTAGAGCTTCCACCATCTATGGAGATGCAGGTGCGCTCACGCAGCGGCCTGGCCCTTAAACATGGCATCTTCTGCCTGAATGCGCCAGGCACAGTTGACGCCGGTTACAGAAACGAGATCGGTGTTATTCTGGCTAACTTTGGCGAAAATGATTTCCAAATCCACATTGGAGACCGTATCGCCCAAGTCATATTTCAGGAACCGCTCCATCCAATACTTGAGCAATGTGAAGAATTGATGCCCTCAGTCCGGGGACTGAATGGCTTTGGCAGCACAGGAAAGGAATCTCAATCGTGACCCTTTTTGAAGAAATCAGACGACGACGAACCTTTGCTATCATCTCCCACCCTGATGCAGGAAAAACAACTCTGACAGAAAAACTATTACTCTTTGGTGGCGCTATCCGAGAGGCAGGCGCAGTAAAAAGCAATAAAGCTCAAAGATACGCTACCAGCGATTTTATGGAAATTGAAAAACAAAGAGGAATATCCGTTGCCACATCTGTAATGGGCTTCGAATATAACAATAAAAAGATAAATATCCTCGATACTCCAGGCCATCAGGATTTTGCCGAAGATACTTACCGAACTCTCACTGCTGCCGATAGCGTCATTGTTGTCATAGATGCCGCTAAAGGTGTAGAAGCACAAACTGAAAAGCTGGTTGAAGTAAGCCGGATGCGCAAAACACCCGTTATTTTTTTTATCAACAAAATGGACCGCCCCGGAAAAGAAACTTTAGAACTCCTCGATGAAATCGAAGAAAAACTAAAGGTCACCATTATACCCCTGAGCTGGCCTATAGGTGCTGGAATCAAATTTAAGGGCGTCTATAATATCTGGAAAAAGGAACTTAACCTATTCAGACCAGGCGATGAAACGCCTGACCCAGCAATCATCTTGCAAGATATTTACTCGCCTCTTTTAGAGAAATATGCCGATAGCAGCGCTGAAACCCTTCGTGAAGAGCTGGAACTTGCCAAAGGTGTTTACCAGCCTTTCGATCAGCAAAAGTATCTCAATGGAGATATCTGCCCCGTCTTTTTCGGCTCAGCCATCAATAATTTTGGCGTGCGAGAACTACTGGAATGCTTTATAGAAATCGCACCGCCACCGCGTGCTGCAGAAACAGAAACTCGGACGGTTTTTGCAGATGATGAGCAATTCAGTGGATTTGTCTTTAAAATACACGCCAATTTAGACCCCAAACATCGCACACGCATTGCCTTCCTGCGCGTTGTCAGCGGTGTTTTTCATCGCGACCAAAACTATTTTCATCCAAGGCTCAAAAGAAACCTCCGATTTGGCTCACCAACATCCTTTATGGCCGATAAAAAGTCTGTCATTGACGAAGCATATCCAGGAGATATCGTGGGCCTGCCTGACACCGGCATTTTTATTATTGGTGATTCACTCACCGAGGGAGAATTTCTAAAATTCAGGGGCATCCCGAGCTTCAGCCCCGAACAGTTTCGCTATATAGAAAACATCAACACCATGAAATATAAACAGCTCAACAAAGGAATCGAACAGCTAATGGATGAAGGTGTTGCTCAGCTATTTGTCAGCCGATACAATGGCAGAAAAATTATTGGAACCGTTGGCGCACTCCAATTTGATGTAATACAATACCGCTTAGAACATGAATATGGCGCTTCCTGTCGCTATGAATCCTTGCCAATGTTTAAAGCTTGCTGGATCACATCCAGCAATGAAAAAAAGTTAAAGGATTTCTTAGAAGCTGAGCATGCATCTATCGCCGATGATATAGACGGTAAACCGGTTTTTCTGGCCAGCTCACCCTGGCGACTGAATCGAACAAAAGAAGAATATCCTGATATACAATTCTATTTTGTGTCAGAGTGGGATGGATAAACATGATATTTTATCCTCACAAACTTATTCTCTCGTCAGAACTCATTGCAAAAAGCAGCAACTACAACCTTAATCATTTAGAATATTTCATTTTTTAGAAACAAGACCTTCTTCATTCCCCACCTGATCATCAAGCTATGAAACTCTGCTTATCATATATGAAAATAATAATTTCTTTCTTGACTAAACGAAACTTCTTCAATATATTAGCAGGCTTTTTAAAAACTGGAGAGACGAATGTACGCAATTATTGAAATCGCAAAAAAACAATTTTCCGTATCCGAGGGTGACAAAGTTAAGGTTCCCCTTCGCACTGCAGAAGCAGGCAGCTCCCTTGAAATAGCTGATGTTCTCGCCGTAAAAAACGGTGAAAAAACGACAATTGGCACCCCTTTTGTCAAAAATGCTCTGGTTAAACTTACCGTATTAGAGCATGGCCGTGATAAAAAAATTATCGTTTTTAAGAAAAAACGACGCAAAGGCTACAAAAAAACTATCGGCCATCGGCAGCATTTTTCAATCGTGAAAGTTGATGCTATTACCACAACTTAAAAAGGAGACACGTTATGGCACATAAAAAAGGTCAGGGAAGTGTAAAAAACGGACGCGACAGCATCGGCCGGCGTCTGGGTATTAAAGCTTTTGGTGGACAAACCGTCAGCGGCGGCACAATCATTGTCCGTCAAAGAGGAACAAAATTTTATCCAGGAATCAACGTTAGCATTGGCAGCGATGATACACTTTTTGCGACAGCCCATGGTGTTGTCCAATTCAGTGAGCGGCAGGGAAGAAAATATGTAAATATTCTTCCTGCGTCAGCAAACTGATTCCAATTGTAATAAGTTTTATTTTTAGCCCGCGATTATGAATTGCAAGCGGGCTTTATTCTTTATATATTTATTTGTGATTTTATTAAGACAAATAACCCACAAAGGAGGAAAATAAATGAGAAGAAAAATTGCCATTATTGGCGGTGGACAAATTGGCGGCGTCCTGGCTCAGTTGATTGCACAAAAACAATTGGGAGACATTGTGCTATTTGACATTGTTGAGGATATGCCCCAGGGAAAGACGCTGGATATTGCTGAAGCCAGCCGAATTGACGGATTTGATGTATGTGTCAAAGGCACGAATTCATATCAGGACATTGCCGGCTCAGACCTTGTAATCGTCACAGCAGGCCTGCCTCGTAAGCCAGGAATGAGCAGAGATGATTTACTAACAACCAATGCCAAAATTATGAAAAGCGTTGCTGAAGGTGTTCGTGACAATGCGCCAGATGCTATTGTCATCGTCATTTCCAATCCACTGGATGTTATGGTCACACTTTTCCAGAAAGTCAGCGGATTTCCCCATCATCGTGTAGTTGGGCAAGCAGGAGTTTTAGACTCTTCCCGGTTTGCCACTTTTATCGCCTGGGAGCTGGGGCTTTCTGTGAAGGATATCAATGCCCCGGTATTGGGTGGTCATGGTGACACTATGGTGCCGCTGCTAAGATATGCAAATGTCAACGGACTTCCCGTAATGGAATTGCTTGAGCGGAAATATGCCAGTGCAGAAAAAGCTAAAGAGGTGATGACCGCTATGGTTGAACGAACAAAAGCTGCAGGTGGAGAAGTTGTAAAACTTCTAAAAACTGGCTCCGCCTTCTATTCACCCGCTTCAGCCGTTATTGCAATGACCAAAGCAATACTCAATGATGAAAAACGGGTGTTGACTTGTTCAGCCTATCTCAATGGAGAATTTAGCGTCAGTGGCTACTACGTTGGTGTACCTGCAGTCCTTGGCGCTAAAGGAGTGGAAAAAGTTCTGGAGCTTAACCTGGATGAGACCGAGCAAGCACTTTTCGATAATTCTGTTAATGCAGTTAAAAAAGTTGTTGCTGAAATGGAAACCTTAGGTTTTTAAATGACACAGTTCCTGAAAAGCCCTCTCAACGAAGAGGGCTTTTTTTTATGCCGAATTTATTACATATAATATTTCCCTCAAATTATTGATCTATGGTAAATAT
>DSDE01000213.1 GCA_011049095.1 Fidelibacterota bacterium | reverse complement strand
CATTTTCATCAGCCACCGTTTTGTGCTCCTCATCGCGCCACGTCTCTTTTCCACCTTCAAACACAATCTTCTTTTTCCCGACCCCGTGAAGGCCCGGATTAAAACAGCCAGTATAATCCAATTTATGGATAGGAAATATTTATTTTGGACATAGACTATCAATAAAAGGAATCTGTTTTAAATGGACTGCTAATATTATAATTTTAGGTATGTCACAGGAGAATGAATTGCACTGGTACCCGTTGCGGGTAAAATCTCGCTGCGAGAAAAAAACTTTTGCGGCGCTTCATGAAATGAATATCGAGGTTTATCTGCCGCTTTTAAAAACAAAACGCCGCTGGTCTGACCGCTGGAAAAAGGTGGACATGCCCCTCTTTCCTGGATATATCTTCGTGCGTATAAATCTAAAACAAAGATTTCATATTACAGAGGTTCAGCATGTTTCTGGTTTTATCACTTTTCAGAATGAACTGGCCTGGATACCTGATGATCAGATTGATGCGATTCGCAGATTTATTGAGCATCCGGAGCTGGTGAGGGTTGGCACCGGAAAACTGGCGGAAGGTCAACGAGTTAAAGTGATTAGTGGACCTTTTGCCGATATGAAAGGACACATTACAAGGATTAAAAACTTATCACGGCTTAATATTGCCATCGAAGTATTTAATAAAATCTTAAGTGTGGAAATTGATGAAAGAGACGTTGTTATCCTTCCTTCTGCGGAGCAAAAATGAAAGAAAAAAAGATTCTGTTAACGGGTGCAGCCGGTTTTATCGGTTTTCACTTATGCCGTAAAATTCTGGAATGTGGGCATACTGTCATTGGAATTGATATTCTCAATAATTATTATGACCCAAAACTAAAGGAAGACCGCCTTTCCCTAATTCTCCCGGAGACCAATTTTCACTTCCACAAGTGCGATATCACCGACATTTCAGAGATGACAAAAATATTTGCAAAGGAGCGGCCAGAAATAATCATCCATCTGGCGGCGCAGGCAGGCGTGCGCTATTCACTTGAGAATCCCTTTGCCTACGAACACAGCAATGGAGCTGGATTTCTGACGATGATAGAGCTGAGCCGCCGCTTTGATGTCGAGAATTTTCTTTATGCATCTTCCAGCAGTGTTTACGGCATTGGGAATAAGGTCCCCTACAGCGTGAGTGATCCGGTGGAAAAACCAATCAGTTTTTATGCTGCCACCAAACGGGCCAATGAGCTGACAGCCCACGTCTATCATCATCTATACGGCTTACCGGTGACTGGTTTTCGCTTTTTTACTGTTTATGGCCCCTGGGGCAGGCCCGATATGGCGTATTATAAATTTGTTAAGGCAATAATTGAAGGGAAAGCCATTACAGTTTATAATCAGGGTAATATGAAACGAGACTTTACCTATGTCGATGACATTGTTGCCGGGCTATACACAGCGATAGATAAGCCATTTCCATATCAGATTTTCAATTTAGGCAATCATCGCAGTGAAAATTTGCTTGATATGATTCAGATCATCGAAGATTTACTTGGGCAAAAAGCTATCATCAACTGGGAACCGATGCAGCCCGGCGATGTTTATGAAACTTATGCAGACATTCAAAAGACACAAGAAATTCTCAATTTTCGACCGACAACCAATCTTCGGGAAGGTCTGGAAAAATTTGTACAATGGTATCTGGAATACAATAAATAAATTGCGCCAGACCGGCATTATGAATATTATTATCTAAGAACAGAGGCAAATCATAAAATTTACAGCAACACTTTACAACAGAAAGAAATCCTGGCTTAAACCACTTATTCTGACTGGATTTTGTATTTACTTAAGCGCAAATCTTTTGGCCGGACCCATCGCCGGCGTGACAACAATTGAGGACCGGCCAGGATATACTAAGCTGATAGCCGAATTTGGCGAATTCCTTTTTTTTAGTGAAGATAGCCTGCTGCGGCTTCAATCAGAAAAGGGCAATCATACTTTTTATCTGGAAAAAATGACCCTGCCAGGATTTGCATTGCCAGTTTTGCTCAGCAGTGAAGCTTTGCCGCAAGTCTCTGTCAACATTTTAAAAACAGTGAACACGGAGCAGCTTCCTCTATCTGATATTTCCAATATTTTCACCTTTAGTGAGATACGCCATTACCGGGAGCTCCGCTTTGTATTGCTTCAAATTCATCCAGCGCTCAATGGTTCAGAACTGGCCCAAAAACTGGAAATCATCATTCAGCAGTCTCTCCAAGCTGAGCAAAGAGTGAGGCCCTCTGAAAATCACTCTATTTTTGTCAATCAGGCGACACTACCTTATGCCGCCACGCCATCAATTTCCCAAAAACAGCTCGCCAAATCTCAACCCGAAACCCATCGCGGTATCTGGGCAGAAATTCAGGTAAATGAGATGGGAATCTACAAAGTATCTGCCTCAGAAATAGCGGCGGCAGGCATCTCTTTAGAAAATATAAGCCCAGACCGGCTGCATTTATACAGCACGCCGACTCTGGGCAGACCCTATACTGCCGTCATTCCCCAGCCTTTCGTTAACCTGACAGAAATACCGCTTCTGATGCTAACGGCAAACTCCAATCGTTTTCAAAATAATGATGCTTTTGTATTTTATGGAGAAAGCGGCAGTGGCTGGGATTATATATCCCAAGGCTCAGCTCTTACAGGAGCACGCTACAATACCAATCCCTATAGCTTTGAAAACCGCTACTGGCTGCTGATTCGTGACGCCAACATCAGCGCAAACCCATTGCGAATGGAAAATTTCAGCAATACACCAATTGAAAATGCTACAGAGCAAAACTGGTATTACGAGCGCTTTCACCACGAAAAAGAAGAATCAAATTTGATTCAAGGCGGCACCTGGTGGTATGGTGAAGGCTTTAATGGGCAAAGCGACAGCAGATTACTGACCCTTTCCCTTCCCAATCTTCTGAAAAACAGCTCGGAAAACGCTCTCTTTCGCATAGCCTGCGCCGGCGCATCCGTGGGAAGCAGGTCTCATTTTCACACCTTTCAATTTGTGCTCAATGACAAGCAACTTAACACCCAAATCAATGCCAGCGATTACCTGCGGGTTGAAAAAACACTAGCCATCTCCCCCGCCGATTTAGAAAATGCCAGCCGCCTCAACATCTACTATACCGGTGATACACCCAACAATAAGGGATTTCTCGATTTCGTTTCCATCATCTATCCCGCCGAGCCCAAAGCCATAGACAATACGCTGCAAATATGGCTGCCAAAACTCAATTCGGCGATTCAAATGAATCTCAGCGGCTTTGCTGCCACACCATATTACCATTTTGATATAAGCAATCGACTGCAGCCTAAATATCGCATGGAAAATCGCAGTGGATTTGCACTATACATTCCCAAAAGCAGTGAGCCGCTCGAACATCTGCTCCTTGATGAAAGCAGGTTTAAGCGTGTGAATCTGATTCGCTCAGCGCCTGCATTTAATCCAGACCGAAGCGCCAACACAAGTTTGCAAACAGATTTATGCATTATTTATCATCCTGAATTTATGGAAGCCGCGGAGAAACTTGCCCAATTTAAACAGAGCCGCAGGGATGAGCCATTAAACACAATTACGAAGCCGATCCAGGAGATTTACAACCAATACAGCGGCGGAAACAGTGATCCACTGGCCATTCGAAACTACCTTTATGATTTATATCACTATGCCCCAGGCCCCCCACTGCAATATCTTATTTTATTTGGTGATGGTACCTACGACTATCGCAATATATCCGGTATCGCTAAAAATTTTATTCCCCAATATGAAATTTCTGAAGGAAATATTCACCACACCCGCAACACAGATGACCCCTTTGTCTATCTAAGCGGAGGAAATGACAATACCATTGACCTGGCGGTGGGCCGCTTTCCTGTAAACAGCTCTGCCGAAGCCAATAATATCGTACAAAAAATTATAGACTATGAAAACCGGAAATTTGGGGGAATATGGCAGTCCAGGGTTAGCCTGCTAGCAGATGATCCCACAAACCCTGATGTCAATTATCCTGCCTTTATCAACAATACTGAAAAGGAGATCCTTCCGCTTTTTCCGGCATCAACAGTATTCAATAAGATATATTTGACAGAATATCCTGAACTCTATGACCCAGCGATACAGGCTCTGGGGCGGGTGGGAGCGCGAGAAGACATTATCAAAGCATTTCAGGAAGGAACCCTCATAATGAATTGGATAGGTCATGGCTCGCCATTTGTCTGGGCTCAGGAATATATCTTTGTAAAAGACCGGGATTTAAACGCCATCAAAACAGACGGTCGCTATCCGGTAATTGTGGCTGCCACCTGTGACTGGGGCCGCAGCGATTATCTGGACATCCAGTCAATGGCTGAGGCAATGATTAATTTGGAAAACAATGGCGCTATTGCCACTGTGGCCACGACAAGGGCAGTCTATGACTATCTGAATATGGACTTTTTGAAAAATTTTTATGGCAATCTATTCCCAAATGCGCCGCAGCTATCAGTGTCACCGCTTCTTGGTGATGCAATGATGATGGGTAAATTGCTGAGCAGCAACGACTTGAATAGCTCAAAATTTCAGCTTTTAGGTGATCCGACTCTAAGAATAGCTTATCCGCAAAACAGTGGTATTCTAGAGACTGTAAGCAGCGATACACTGAAAGCGCTTGATAAAGTCAGCTTCTCTGGCACAATCCGCACCCCTCAGCAAGAGATTATTAAAACTGATGAAGCCATTGGCACTATTCAGCTATATGACAGCCAGCAGAGCGTCACCCGAAGCTATAAATACTATCAAAACAATACATGGCGAACCGGCACTGTGAGCTATAAACTCCCTGGCACCAAGCTATTTGATGGTACTATTTCCATAAATGACGGGCGCTTCTCAGCCAATATGATTATCCCCAAAGATATACGCTATGCTGGCAACTCAGGCATGCTGCGTATTCAGTATCATACACCTGACTACCTCTTGGAAGGTATTCTCAGCAGAGAAAATCTCATTATTCAGGGCAGCAGCGACTCTGCCCAGACAGATTTCACCGGACCCCGCATCACTTTTGATGTTTTGGGCTATCAGTTTGCCAGCGGTGATGCCGTTGCCGACACTGGAATGCTGAAAATCACCCTCAACGATGAAAATGGCATCAACCTCACTGGCAGCACAGGGCACGATATTATATTGATCATTAACGGTGCAGAAGAACACAGTATCACTAAACTATTTCATTATAAGACTGACAGTTGGCAGGAAGGTGAAATCCTTCTGCCTTTAAAAGACTATTTTTCGGCCGGCTCTCATGAGTTTACGGTTCGTGCTTTTGATAATTACAATAATTTTAACAGCGCCAGTGCAGAAATCACGATTTTGAGCGGCAGCAGAGAGGTCTTCAGCCAGGTGATCAACTATCCAAATCCATTTGATAAAGAGACCTGGTTCACCTTTTATGCCACAGCCTCAGGCGAGGGGAGCATAACGGTTTATACTCTCTCTGGAAAAGCGCTGCAAAAGCTTGATTATCTCGAAATTAACTCGGGCTTTAATCGCTTTCTCTGGGACGGGCAGGATGCCAACGGAGATCGCATCGCCTCGGGTATCTATCTCTATTCTATTGAACTAAAGCAGCAAAACAGCAAGCATAGAGTTATGGGAAAATGTGTAAAAATACCTGGTTAAATGAATTCACTATGATTCTGGCATCCGCCTCGCCGCGGCGAAAAGAGATATTATCCCAGATGGGCTTCGATTTTCAGGTCATTCCGACAGCAATCAATGAGACCCATTATCCTAAGGAAAAACCCCTGGACTACGTTTGTCGAATGGCGCGGGAAAAATGTAAATCTACAGCCGAAAAACATTTGCAGTCCATCATCTTAGCTGCCGATACCATCGTCATTCTCAATGATGAAATACTTGGCAAACCAACCGATAAGCCAGAGGCCATAGCAATGCTTCAAAAGCTCAGCGGCAAAACCCATCAGGTAATCACTGCTTTTGCCATCAAAGCGCCATTCGTTGAAACTATTATCACCAGGCACGAGATCACGGATGTGACGTTTCGAGAGCTGTCTTTAGAGGAAATAATGTCTTACGCCCAAAGCGAGTCACCGCTGGATAAAGCCGGCGCTTATGGCATCCAGGACCTGCGCTTTGCCCTTGTGGAAAAAATCAATGGCTGCTACTTTAATGTAATGGGCTTTCCGACAACAAGATTTTATAAAAGCTGGCAAAATTTGTGGAAAAAGTATTACGAGAATCACTGCTGTCCTAAATAATCTAGAAAACTGATTACAACACTTTATTTACAGTGTCTTGATAACTGAGATTTGAGGATTCTCGGTTTAATCCCCCAAAATCTCATTTACCGCATCTATCCTTTTCTTCTTAATTTGGCTTGATCCATCAGGGGACGGACAGGTCCAAATTAAGCAACACTTCGACTCCGCTCAGTGACCGCACTTCGCCCGTCGACTGACGGCTCAGTGACCGGGGCTGTCAGCATAATCTAATTTATCGATAGATAAATTTATTTTGGACAGATGTGAATTAAAACAACTGAGTATAAATAAACATCGATGCAATAAAGAGCGATGACATAAGCGCCATAGCAAGAAAAGACTCATTTTGCTCTAAGATTTCACGAATATTTCTTTTGAATTTATCCATAGATCAAGTTAATAAAATATATTTCTAAATTCTGTGATTAAAATCACAAGATTAATACATATTGTGCACCAAATAGCAAGACAACTATATAT
>DSDE01000216.1 GCA_011049095.1 Fidelibacterota bacterium | reverse complement strand
TTCTTGTTATATTTATGACAGGAATGAGAAAGGAGAGAACAATGTACAATATCGAAAACATTAGCAAGCTTAGCGGACTCAGCCGCCGGGCAATTCACTATTACGTCCAAAGAGGCGTTGCACCACCGCCGGAAGGGAGCGGCCGCGGCAGCTATTATACCGATGAACACCTGGCAATTCTACAAAAAATCAAGCGGTGGAACGATCAAGGTATGCCACTTTTTAGAATGAAAGAAATTCTGGAAGGCAAAATGTCCGAGCCGGAAACAAATTATATCAAGGAAGAAATAGGTCAGCCACATGAGATTTACGAGCGGCAGCTTTGGCAACGGCATCTGATGGCGCCTGGCCTGGAGCTGCATATTCTCGATGGACTCTATCCAGGAGCCCTCATTCAGGAAATACACAGTGCAGTAGCCAAACTTTTAGAAAAATAAAATATTATACAAAGAGGACAAAATGAAAAAAGAAAACAAAGTCTTAGGTAAAAGCGCCGGTGGAGAAGAGATCGCCATTCCTTTCAAACAAACAACCCTGGATGGCCGAATCAGCGGTGGCATTGGCAATTTTATTCTGACCCAGGATTTCCAGAATGGGAGCAAAGCGCTGCAGGAAATCCATTATACTTTTCCTATTCATCCCAAAGCAGCTGTCACCGGAATGCGTATCGAATTTGAAGACCGCATTATTGATAGCGACATCGAAGAATTAGATAAAGCATTTGAGCAATTTGAGAAAGCCACCCAAAAGGGAGACAGCGCTTTTCTCCTGGATAAAATTATGGATGATCTCCTCTTGCTGCAAATTGGAAAGCTCAGGCCCGGGGAGCAATGCCGCGTCCAAGTTCATTATATTCAGGAATTTCCCCAATATGACAATCAGCTTCGGGTGACCATACCCACCTCGTTTAGCCCCCGCTATTCACCAGCCGGCTCAGACCCTATTATGACTGATATTATCAATCCCGGCTGGCTCACCGAAGCGCCATATCGCTTTATTCTCAATCTTAAAATTGATCCCAAAGCGATAGAATCCATCCAGTCAGTATCCCATCATATTGTGCAAACCGCTTTAGACAATGGCGAGATTGCCATCCACTTTCAGCAGGAGGCGGTGGCGCTGGACCGCGATATCGTCATTGACCTGAAGTTATCTGATGAATCCAAAGAAGGAAGCTGTTTTATCGCCAAAAATGAATCCGGGCGCCAATTTGGCGTGCTCCGCTTCATGCCCCAATTCCCTGAATCGAATAAAAATCACGATGAATACCAGCCTGCCGATTATATCTTCATCATCGACTGCTCCGGATCGATGACCGGCAGCTCCATTCGCACCGCCAGGCAAGCGCTGGAAATTGCCATTCGCCAGCTCAATAAAGACGACCGCTTTGAACTCATCACCTTTGAAAGCTCTTATCAGCTCCTTTTCAATAAACTCACCGATTACACAACAGAAAATTTCAACAAGGCTCTTGGCTTTATCCAAAATATTGACGCCAGGCTGGGTGGAACTGAGCTTAAAGCGCCACTAAAATCAGCTTTAAAGATGAAAAGCGAAGCTTCGCGCCAAAAAAATATCTATCTTATCACCGACGGTCAAATTGGTAATGATCAGGAAATAAAAAAACTTTGGCTAAAAAACGGACAGGAAAGCAGGCTCTTTGCCTTTAATATTGGCTATGCACCGGCACATGGCATCCTGGACACTCTGGCAGATATCTCCGGCGGCGTTGCCGAAAACATTTTGCCACAAGATGATCTCCTTAGCATCGTTTTGAGACAATTTGGCCGCAGCAATCAGCCCCGAGTTGAGGACATAAAACTTCACTTCCAAGGGCTCAGCGTCAATGAGAAAAAATTGCCAGAACTCAGACCCATCTTTGAGAACGACACCTGGACTGCCTATTTCCAAATTCAGGAAATCACTGAAAACGCAAAAATCAAACTGATAGGAAAATTGGGTGATAAAGAACTGAGCTGGAGCTTTAAACCCATTATACTGGGTACAGATAAAAGCATTTCCCAATTATATGGCCGGCAACGTATTCAACAAGTGAAGAACGATATCAACCTAAATCATAAGAATCTTATCAAACTCAGCAAGAAATACGGCGTCCTCTCGCCTAGCACCAGCTTTGTGGGCATTCTAAAAAGAAAAGGGGACGAAAAAGCCAAGGGTGAAGCCACATTAACGCGAGTTCCACTGCAGCTAACAAAAAACTTCTCAACGAGTCCCATTAATTCTTTCATTGGAGCTGCTGCATGCGTAGGTATGCCTCAAGCTTTGCGTAGATTTACTAGCTATAGCTTGGTTTCAAGCAATATATTCGAGAATTTTGTTTCAGAGGATTCTGACTATACATTGCTGGAAATGATGGCAGAACCTGAGGAAAATTATCGATTTATTGTTAAGATTTTGAGTAAACAAGATTTAGAAGGAAGCTTCGATAAATCTATCCTGCCGTTGATCAGCGATTCACTGAATCAAAGCGATATTGAAAAGGTAATAGAATCCCTGGGAATGAGAAACCGGGAGCTGGCAGAAAAGCTGATTTACACCCGAATTGTCATTCTTATGATACAGAACATACAGGCTGATCCAAGTATTTGCCATCGAAGTTTATCGAAAGCAAAGAACTGGTTTAACACCACGTGCAAGGAGCAGAAGCTTGATAAAATAGCAATTATCAATGCGGCTCAACATCTGTACCCAGGATCCTAGGAACGGCAAAATAAAGCTTCAAAATTAATTCATTGAAGCGGTCATCAGAAAAATCCGCCGCTATCAATGAAAAAATCATAATATTGTGACTCTCTCATATACCTGGGAATGGCGCTGGCCTTTCTAAGATTTTTTAAATACAGGTTCGCACCTGGCCAAGTGTAGATGATGACCCCAAACTCACGGGAATATTATTTTCTGATGCAAAATCTAACATATCAAGAAAAATCTTCAAACAAACATAATACCCTAAGTCCCATAAGAATAAAACTGATTTTTTTCAAGAGTAAAATAAAGAGTAGCCCGTGTAAGATATACCACATTATGGAAAGACAAATAAATTATCATAATTCTCCGACCACTAGACTTGTATGGCTTCACACCGCTCACTTATTTTTTAAAGAAATAAAAGGTTGATAAATCAAGCAATTAGCAGGATGAGCAAATAAACATTCCATTGGCGAAAATAGATTTGCTTTAATAGATTATGGTGTGAAAATAAAAGGAAATACAATGGGTCGAATGCTGATAATTTTTCTGCTGCTAGTCTCAGCGCAAGCTGCCAGTGTACCCAATAATGATGAATTTGCGCAAGTTGCTGATGAACAGTCGCTATGGCTCATTTTAGACAGGAGCCTGAGTATGCGTAATAATGACAGCGAGGGAATTCGTTTCAAAGCGATTGAAGCATTTTTGCAGGCGCTGCCTGATGCTATGCGCTTTGGTGTGCAGCTCTTTAACGGGGAGACAGAGGCCATCATTCCGTTTACTCCCCTTGATTCGCTCACAAAAATAGAGCTCGCTAAAAAAATTTATGATCAGGCATCCCAGCTCGGATATTATACAGATATTAAAAAGGCGCTGGATGAAGCGCTGAAACTCCTGCTGAAAGACCGACCAGACCAGCCTTTGCACGCCTGCCATGTCATATTGATAACAGACGGCCATCAGGAAATCCGTGGCGGTCAGCGAGCCGTGCGTCAATCGCTGACAGAGCTGGAAGAAGAGATTATCCCATACTATCGCAAATTGAAAATTCCCATTTACACTGTCGGCCTTAGCCTTTCTTCCGATACCTTGCTCCTTCAGAATATGAGCAAACATACAGGCGGATTTTACGCGCTGGCTCTGCAAGCTGAAAATCTGGATGAAGGGCTTGATTCCATTTTGATTCACATTAAAAATAATTCTGTCGCTTTTTCATTGCAGAACAAGTTTTTATATGCTGCAAAACTCTATTCTCAATCTCCTGACAGCGCGCGCTCATTCCTGATAGAAAATTTTGCCATTAAAACAGGTTCACCAGCTTTTTATCTCTACCTGCTGACGATTCTTTTTGGCCTCAGTTTCTTGGCCAATCTCACGATAATGCGGTTTGCTTTCAACCCTAAAGAAAGTCCGACAGACTCCGCCATACCCTTTTACCTTCGGGAAAAAATGGATGATTCGCAAAGCAAGCCCCAGAACAAACAAAATATTCAAAAAGAAGCAGGACAAGAAGATCAGGAAATTACGCCAGACAACATAATGGACACTAAAACAGCAAGCCCAATTCAGCTAGAAACTGAAAGCAATACAGAAAGAATAGTTGAAGCGGAAAATGAACCCATAGACGCAGAATCCACAGAAAACGGGATATTGTTTACAATTAAAGAAGAAGAAACGCCTGGCGAAAATACGGAAATTGATACTGAAATGACCAGGCCTGAAAAGGATGAAATGGACCACTCAGCAGAAAAATCAGCGTCTGAACCCGAGTCAACAATACCAGTGTATATAAATGAGATTAAAATGGAGACGCCTACGGGAAAAGAAACGAAAGAAAGTTCAGAGCTAACAAAAGGACAGATAGAAAAACAAAACGCTGATATTGCCAAAGAAATACCTAAAAGCTCAGAAAGAGTCCAAGTAAAAGAAACAGTGAAAGAAGCAGCCACAAAAGAGCTAGCCAAAGCAAAAATTACACAAGCCCTTCCAACAGAAATTCTCAGCATCCACTGTAAATTCCATTCTAAGATACCTGCTGTGACCAAATGCTCTGACTGCTCCATTCCTTTGTGTGAGACATGTATCGTAAGCCTTGACAATAAAAGCCTTTGCGCCGAATGTGCTCAAAAGCGAGAAATCAAAAGGATGCTGGGAATATGAGTGAACCAGCCAAAAAAGCAGTCATCATCGGCAGTGGCATCAGTGGATTGACAGCCGCATATCATCTGCTGCAATGTGGATATGAAGTTAAAATTTTAGAACAGCATTATGAGCCGGGCGGCTTTACCCACACCTTTAAACGGCGCAATTTCGTCTGGGACATTGGTGTGCATTATATCGGCCAAATGGCTAGTGAAAAATATCTAAGCCGACAGATTTTCGATGTCATGAGCGGTGGCAAGCTTCAATGGGCAGAAATTGGTCCACAAATCGACAGGCTAATCTTTCCGGATCGCTCTTATAATCTGCTAAAGGGCAAAGAAGCCTGGCTCGAAACGCTCATTGAAGCATTTCCAGAAGATGAATATGGCTTGACCCTCCTCATGGAAGATATAAAGAAAATTGCCCGCAGCACTGAAAATTTTTTCATGGAAAAGGCCTTAGCACAACCCTTAGCCTGGATTGCCGGTCCTTTTCTGCGGCGAAATTTTTTAAAATATGCAAATATGAACACAAAGTATGCTCTGAATAAATACAGCAAAAATCCGAAACTCCACGGCGTATTAGCAGGCCAGTATGGCGATTTTGGCCTTACACCGGCAAGAAGCAGCTTTGCTATGACAGCGATGATTATCAATCACTACCTGAATGGCGCATTTTATCCTGTTGGCGGCTCCAAAGAGATCGCCGCAACGATTCTGGCTGAAATACAAAGACGTGGAGGAAGCATTCAGACCCGGGCAAAAGTCAAATCTATTCAGCTACATGAAAAAAGGGTCAGCGGCCTGAGATTGGAGAAGGGAGAATTTATTCCTGCCGACATTGTGATCAGCTCTGCCGGAGTTTTTAATACTTTCACCCAAATGCTGCCTGAGGAGCTTAAGCAAAAAGATAAACTGCAGTCAAAACTGGAGAAGGTCTCACCCTCTGCGGCTCATATCTGCCTCCATCTGGGCTTAGATCAAAGCGCTGAAACCTTGCATCTTCCCAAAACAAATCACTGGGTTTTCCCAGACTATGACCACGATGGAGCTACAGAGCGCTTTCTAAAGGATATCAAGGCCCCTTTTCCTGTAGTTTTTATCAGCTTTCCATCTGCCAAAGACCCTGCCTGGAAAGAAAGTCACGGTGAAACAGCCACCATCGAAGCCATCAGCTTAGCGCCCTATGAGTGGTTTGAAAAGTGGCAGAAGCAAAAGGTGATGCAGCGCGATGACGAATATAATGACTTAAAAGAGATACTCCAGGAAAGACTTCTCAGTTCGGTGACAAATCTTTTTCCCCAAATCAAGAATCATATCATTCATGCTGAAACCTCTACCCCGCTCTCTACAAAACACTATACCAATTATCAAAGGGGAGAAATTTATGGTCTGGACCACAGCCCACAGCGATTCCGGCAGCGCTGGCTTCGTCCCAAAACATCTATCCCCGGACTTTGGCTCACTGGTCAGGATATTGTAACGGATGGTATTGTCGGTGCAATGATGAGCGGCATCCTCACTGTCGCGGCCATCACCGGGAAAAACCTTCTTAAACAATATAAAAAGTAAAAGTGTAGAAGAGAATATTGACAGATGGGTGAGAAAAATACAGTGGCTTTCGGGAAGAAACATAAAAGTTACCAAATGAGCTGACTGAAGCTCCTGATGGAACAGTTTTTGAGTTTTATCCAATTCAACATTAAGGTATTATAATCTTTGAATCCGTAGTAAAAAAATTAAAACAATACGAATAGAAACGGACACTTTAGGAGCAATGAAAATTCCTGCCGGAGTCCTATACTGCATAAATACAGTTAGAGCTTTGGCGCCCCGTTTCGGATATGATATTATCGAAAACTGGGTAAAAAAAACACAAGAGCAAAAACTGACTATCCAGTACTATAT
>DSDE01000474.1 GCA_011049095.1 Fidelibacterota bacterium | reverse complement strand
CTCTATGATATCATAATCTTTGAACGGATTATTGAGCCACTCATACAATAATATCTTCACAAAAAGGTTCAAGCGTATAAAACCGACAAGATTTGATAAATGCCAGGTATATTCGGAAATATACTTGAGATACTTTAGCAGCAGAAGAGTAATCATCGCTGTCCATATCTGAATTTCAACGGCATTGGCGCTTGTTCCGATAAATGTTTTGATTTTCAGAAGCTGTTTAATCTCCTTAAAAAAGATTTCGATTTGCCAACGGGCCTTGTATAGTTCGGAAATGGTATTTGCTGTCCAAGAAAAATTATTCGTCAAGAGCTCGATAGTGCGCTTCTTTTCGGCATCATACACCGCCACCCGACACAGCTTTCCAGGATATCTTTGAGAGCTTCTGGAGCCTTTCAAGGTATCAATTTCATCAATGCGGATATGCTGGTGGCGATTGTCAGGCAGAGTGTTTTCTTTGACTCTTTCATATTGGAGATTCTCCTTGTGCCGAACCACAAAGAATGCCTTGGTGCTGTCCCAATTGTGAAGCAACTGAAAGTCATTGTAGTAACGATCGCCTACAATGACGGAGTTGGGGCTTATGGGAATATCCGCAGCGCCTTTCTTGTCTGCTGTTTTACCATCGGTGATATTGATGAACGCCGGAAGCACACCATCATAATCCAGCAGCGTATGCAGTTTTACTGCACCTTTGGTGTGCTTGTAATGCGCCCAGTCAAACAGGGATATGGATAGACTGATCAGGGTTGAATCAAGCAAATAGATTTTGCTCTTAATCCTGAATCTGCGCTGCTTCAAACGCGCTTTTTGGGATAGCTCCGTTAAGAGAGCATAATAGATATCTCTAAATAAATCTGATTTGCGATGTTTGTTTTGGTAGGATATGGAAGATTTGGACGGCGCTTGCTTAATCCCAAGATGATTCAGATTGCCCGTAGCTGATCTGAGTCCGAACGCAATGTCACGTATGGATTGGCTTTTAGCCAGATGACAGAATATCATACTTACCAGATGCGTCCAGCTGTTATAGCCCTTATGATATTTATCGCTGTTTGCTTTTGGATGGTTTGCTGAACAATGTCTCTGGGAATGTGGGTCATAATTTGCGAAAAAAGTGTTATATTTGTCACGGCTGAGGCTCCTTTCTCTTTTTTTTTACACAATAAGATACAAAGGAATAACCTTAGCCGCTTCTGCTATCATTATTTTTTTATTTTGGACAGATGTGAATAGAAATGATTTCATTTTTGATTTAACTGATTTTTAAGATAAAATAATCTTACTTTTTTTACGTAGAATTGAGATTTTAGTTGAACTTTGCCATAAAATATTTTTAAAATACTGTGTGAATCGAAAGAGGCAAAATGAAGACGCTTTATGAAGTGCTTGGGATTTCTCATAAGGCCAGCGCTGAAGAGGTGAAAAAGGCATTTCGCAGACAGTCATTGAAGTATCATCCCGATATAAATCCAGCGGAAAATGCTGCTGATATGTTCCGGCTTATTTATTATGCCTATTTTATCTTGTCTGAGAAGGAACTACGGCAGCGCTATAATGAGAAGCTGCTGACTATTGGCCGCAAAATGATGACGTTGTATGATATTCTCAATGTGCCGCTCAATACGCCCTTGCCAGATATAAAACGCTCTTTTCGCAGCCTGGCCTTTCAATATCATCCAGACTACAATCCAACCCAGGATGCCTCAGCCCACTTTCGACTTATTTATTATGCTAATACAATTCTTTGTAATGAGCAGAAACGTGACCGCTATGACCAAAAAATCGCCCAGTTTGGTTATGAATAAATCTTTATAAATAATAATTGCCCATTTTACAATCGCTGTAAAATTGATTAGATTACGGCAATGAGCAGCCATGGCAATTTATTTGAGAATGAGCGTTTACCCGATTCGGAGATTCTTGGAATTGGCGGTGATGGTTTACAAGTTGAGCTTATCAGAAACCTCACCGACCTTGATAGCCAATATCTGATGGAAATCAGTCGAAATTCTGTGAGCGAATTTGGAAATCCAGTGATTATTGAACCAGGTAATTTCCGTAAACATTTTAATTATCCCCGAACTTTTCCCTTTATCAGCCGCTATCAGGGCAAGCCGGTTGCAGCTATCATAGGCGTGCCTCTTGAGCAATTTAATAAGGAGAGTTGGGTGAAATATGACATAAATTGGGGCGCAGAAAACACAGTTTATACCTCACTATTTATTGTTCATCCCCAGCACCGCAAGCCAAATATTACACAGACTATTCTCAAGCTCTATATGAGCTGGATTAAGAAACAGAGTTATAGATATATCACCGGCCATAAGCGGAGCAGTATAGATATTCTTTTTGATAAAACACCAGATATCATCAAAAAATTTGAAAACTGGCAAAACAGTAAGAATACTTTTGATTATTTCAGAATTACTCTGATCTAGATTTAGGGAAATAGCAAATACCCATAAACAAAAAGCCGCCTGGATACAGGCGGCTTTTTGTTTATGGCTAGAAATAAAATATCAGAGACTGCCAATGACTTCCCGGATTTTTTCAGCCAAGTAGTCAATCTGTTGGGCTGTGATGGTGAGCGCTGGGGCAACCCGCACTGTTGAGTGGTGGGTCTCTTTGGCATAGACGCCACGTTTCAGCAATTCTACAGAAACTCTGTGTCCATCAAGGTGTGGCTGGTCGTGCATCTCAAAAGCGGTGAGTAATCCTCTGCCGCGAGCTTCCTTAATCTTATCGGGAAATTCACTGCGAATGGCTTCATAATGTCTCATAAGTCTTTGCCCCATTTCTTTAGCCTGGGCTGCTAAGTTCATATCTACCAATGCTTTGATGGCATAAACGGCGGTGACAGCGCCTAAAGGATATCCGCCAAAAGTTGACCCTTCGCTGCCGGGTGTGAGCACACTGATCACATCATCGCTGCCGGCTACAAAAGAGACGGGTACGATTCCAGCGCCAGCGGCTTTTCCACAAGCCATCAAATCGGGCTTCACATTGTAAAGCTGGTGTGCAAACATTGCCCCGGTCCGGCCAAATCCAGTTTGCACTTCATCGACGCAATAGAGAATATTGTGTTTTTTGCAGAGCTGTGCAACATTGGGATGATAATCATCGCTGGGGACAATGACACCGGCTTCTCCCTGAATAGGCTCAACGATAAAACTGGCAATTTTGTCTCCTTTTACCGAGAATAGATCCTCTAAAGCAGATATATCGTTAAATGGAACCTTCTCAATATTAGGCAAAAATGGGCCAAAACCTTCTCGAGACCCCTCGTCGGTGCTTGCTGATACAGCAAACATAGAGCGACCGTGAAAATTTTCCTTTGCCACAACAACTAGTGCTTCATTGGCCGGAATACCTTTTTTAAAATAGCCCCATCGGCGGGAGAGTTTAAACATCAGCTCCGGCGCCTCTACCCCGGCAACTTTGGGCACGACCCTGTCCATACCGGTGAGCTCGGTAACGGCAAGGAGAAAAGCACTCATATATTTATGGCGGATGGAGCGGGGGACAGTGGCAATTTTTTCTTTTGTCAAGTGGTGAACCACAGCATCAACAACGATTTTATTTAGTTGTCCCTGGTTTACTGCCGAATAGCAGCAAAGTCCATCAAGGAGTTCTTTTTCGATATATTTCTTGATATCATCGGGGTCTGGAAAGCGGGCGATAAGTGTGGAGGAGTCTTGGACATGGCTGACAATCACATCTTCAAGCGGTGCGTAATTTCGTCCGCC
Source organism: Fidelibacterota bacterium (assembly GCA_011049095.1). GTDB lineage: Bacteria > Fidelibacterota > Fidelibacteria > Fidelibacterales > DSDE01 > DSDE01. The sequence continues at coordinate 3,015 of DSDE01000474.1, read as the reverse complement.
GCGCTGTTTCTCAATATTTTCATGGTCTGATGGGCTTAAATCGCCGATCCTTACTCCGTTAATGGTCAGCTCATCACCATAGCCGTAAATTTTCACAGTCATTTCAAATCTCCTTTCTGATTCTGCTTAATTTCAATTGGAGGCCCAATGCCACCTCTATACCTTTAGCTGTATTCATCTTAAAACCATCATGAAAAGCCATTCCATAATCAAAGGCAAAAATTCCCCAATGCAGGCCAAATCCAAAGCTCATTTGCCGGTAATCTGGCCCGCCATAGGCGATGCCCACCCGAACAGGAAATCGAGGTGAGCGGACAATTTCCACGGCTGTGGCAAATAACCAGTTGGCTTTGGCAAAGAAGCGGTCCTCAAACCCAGTGCTAATATCAGCAATGAAAGTCACCTCTTCATTGAGTTTTTTTGATAGGCCGGCTCTGAATAGCGTGGGATATTTTACTTTAAATGGGGAACTTTCTGGTAAGATTTCCACTTTGCCGCGGATAAAAATATCGTTCGTTGTTCGTTTTGTTGTATCACTGGCTATAGGTATGAGTGTTTCTGGTCCCAAATCATCAATTCGATACCAATATTTAGTATACTCAGCTCTTTTGACGTCAAATCCGGCGCCACGAATGATATTGTGATATGTATAGGTGGGTTTATTCCATTCAATATTGGAGAATAGATTGTTGAGCGCGATACTGAATTGCCAGCCGCCAACAGGCTTGGAGCTGAACCCGATATCAAGGCCCACTCCGTTTCCACCATAGGTCTGCCGAAAGAGATATTCACCGGCAGCGCTGACTGTGGCGGTGTCGGTGCGGAAAAAAGTTCTTGAAGAGTCCGGGTCCATTCCCAAATAGTAAATACCTTGTAAATAGTTAATAGACAGGCCAAAAGCGCCTGCGTCCACGGGCAGCGCCATTGCAAAACTGTGTTTGATGAGTCCGATCATTTCCAGTTGGAGTGTCAAATCATAATTGATATTTACTTGATTTTCATTAAAGAGGATATCGACAAAAGCCCGGGGCAGCGTTGCGCTGCTAATAAATTGCATATCCGCAGTATAAGCTTGATTATCACGGGATATGCTTACCAGAGGCGTTAAAAAACTGATTCCGCTGTAAAAATTCCAGCCTTTTTCGCCAAAGAGTTCCAAAAACTCATCTTTGATTGGGCGATTTGTGTAGGGATTGATCTCTTCCAAGTCTGCATCATTGTAGCGGTTAAGATCACTGAGAGAAAAAGCGGAATTTGAAAGTCGAAAACGTAAAGCGCCGAGGTTCACTTTGATTCGGGCGTCATCGTTCCAGTATAGATTGGCCGGATTCCAGCCTACGGCTTGATAATTTCGAGAGACGGTAGTGTAAGCTCCGGCCAGCCCCACCGCTCTGGGATCTCTGCCGGTTTGTGAATGTAGAAGTGCAGATGATATAATTAGCAGTGTGAATATGTACCGAATCATGGATTGGTCTCACTGCTGTCATTGCCAAAAATACCTTCGCTGCGCAGGGTGAATCCAATAAAAGCCTGAATGTGCACATAGTCGCTGCTGCGTATCCAAACGGTCTGATTGCTGCCAAAGAGTGTTATTTTTGGAATGATATAATGTGTTTTGTTTTCACTTAATCTTTCAATAACGTCATAGCTAATGACAGAAATAAAGCTGGTGTCACAAAGTTTACTTATAGCGCTAGTACTGTTATCAATTTCCGGCGTGGGCAGAAAAATGCGAAAAAGGGTATCTACCCAGCTATAAGAGCCGTCTGAAAAATAGAGCGTATCATTGATAATAGTATCTACTCCGGCCTCTGCCAGGGTATTTATATTACGGTTTTCCGGAAAAATAACTGAGTCTGAAAAGAGCAGGCTCAGTCTGCCGGCGAGAGGAAAGCGGCTGTAGATGGTGGCATTCAGCAGACCTTGAACAGCAGTTTCTCTGATGCTCGCCGCAGTTGAACTGTCCCATGGCGCCAGTGGATTGTTTACAAGAGGAATAAAAACCTGGGTGTCGGGCATCAGTTTGAATAGGGCCATTAGTTCGTAGCGGCCGCTTATCTTTTTCCCCGCCACCAGTTTTCCCTGACCCTGCACCGCAGCGGTGGGTTCTACCAGAAAGCTGTCTGGACCCATATTGATTAGGTCCACAATATTGGGATATTCGCCGTAAGTTTGCTCAGGCTGGAAAATGCCGTCCCATGAGACACGCATACCCTGATGGTCTAGGACAATTTCTGTGATGGCGTTGTCATTCCCCGATGCGGGGGTAGCCAGCCGCGGATAAACAGCCATCTGCAGCGTCTTTTCATCCTTTTGTCCGGTGAGCACCAGTCCCAGATTAAGATTGAGGTTAATTTCATTGGAAACGCTCAACGTCATTTGTGGCTCCGCTATGCCAATGCCGGCGATTCCCTGGGGAATTTCAAAAGCGGTGGGCGGCACGGGCATCATAAGCTCAAAAATGCCTTCCAAACTATCAAATTGCATATCATTGAGAATAATATCACCGGTGAACTTTCCTAGTTCGCCACTCCCTATGGGAAAAACCGAGGTATCATTTCCAGCAGCAATTCCTATTTCTACAGTGTACTCCATTTTTGATAAAAGTTCACCTCTGTTTTGGCTGCGGATATGGTGTCCTGATAGATCAAGAGGCAGATAGGTCGTTTGATTTTTTACCAGATTGGTATCAATAAAAAGTTCACTGCCCTCGGGTGTATATATATTATGAAATATTAAATTCATGGCAATATTGAAGGGAAAGCGGTTTTCGACGGAGATTTTCATGTGGTTTGTATCAGGATCTGAAAAGGAAAGAGAGCCTTCGATGATTTTTGTACGGTTATCTGTGGGCAGGGAGCTGCCATCTTCTACAGATATTAATGTTTGTGGCTTGACTATTCCCCGTATCTCTTTTAAGGCAAGATTCACATCACTCTGGTAGCTGAGATGGGGCTGAATTCCCGAAGGAACCTTCAAATTGCTGTCGGCAGTATCAAATATAGCCCGATTGAT
>DSDE01000369.1 GCA_011049095.1 Fidelibacterota bacterium | reverse complement strand
TGGGGGGCAAGGACATGGCTGGATGACCCATTTCCATAGCGTGCCGCAAACCGGTGATGCTATTGTCATATTGACCAATAGTCAGCGGTCCTGGCCCTTTTTTGGGAGCTTGCTTGCACATTGGAGCAATTCTGCAAATTTGCCCAAACCCAAAATGCACAGAATCTCGAACTTTGAATTGATTGTGGAAATATTTTGCTGGATATCTGCTATCCTTTTAATTGTCTCAGCTTTTTCAATTGCAAAAAAATATATTCTTCATAAGGGAATTGTTGGTCCGGCTGGAATATCTCTAACTTGGAGGCAGCTTCAAATTATTGGTGCATTGCTTATTTGGGGAATATTGATTTGGAGCAGTCTCCAGCCTTACCTTTTTATCAGTTCTATTCTGCCGGGCTTGACCTTTTATCTGGCAATTTTAATGTTTCTAACCGGTTTTTTGCTATTTATGAATGGTCTTTTAGCTCTTTTGCCTGGGAAATGGAGAAAGGACTAAAAATGCTCCAATTATTCCAGAAATATGGCTTTTTACTCCGGACATAGATTCTGGAAGGAAAAGGAATTGTCAGCGGCTGCTCAGAGTCAATTCTACAAAAAGCATCGTCTCACCCCGTAATATCTTAAATTTTACGATATCACCGCTTTGCTGTGTTTTTAACTGATTGCTATAATCGCGCAGGTCTGTGATGCTTTGGCCATTTATTTCAATAAGAATATCACCCGGCTGAAGTTCTGCTTTTTCGGCGGGAGAATCTTGGCTGACAGCCTGAATCTTTACACCTTCGCCATCATAAGTGAAATCGGGCATCAGACCGGTAGATACTTTACGCTCGCTTGTGCTCTTACTATTGGCGGGATGAGCCGGTTTTGCCTGTCCTGTCATCGTGAGCGCTTCTTTTCGTTCGGCGGCAAGATAGACCAAAGCTTCCCGGCTCAGGGTTGCAGCTTTGGCCAGACCGGCGGCGTCAATTTTATCGGGTGTATCTGTGGGGCGGTGATAATCTTCATGAATGCCAGAAAAAATCTGCACCGCTGGAATGCCTGCTTCGATAAAAGCCACCTGATCGCTGGCATCCAGTTGCTGGGTGACAATCTGGGTCTGCACGCCGGTCGTGTAGCCGATTCCCATAAAAATAAAGGGCCATTCCTTTGCGCTGGAGGCATTGAGAATCAGAAATTTACCATCTTTCAAGCGTCCCACGCTATCTATGTTCAGGGCGGCGTAAAGCTTCTCTTTTGGAAAGCGCTTATAGTGGCTGACAAAGTGCCGTGAGCCACTTAGCTGATTTTCCTCAGCGGTGAAAGCCACAAAAAGAATGCTTCGCTCTGGGGTGAAGGAGCTTTTCAGTACTCTGGCCAATTCCAGAATAACAGCTACACCGCTGGCGTTGTCATCTGCGCCGAGATGCATTTTCCCCTCATTGCCAGCACGCACATCGGGCCAGCCGTAGCCTAAATGGTCATAGTGGGCGCAAATCACCAAGGCCTCATCCTTGAGCTGAGGATTGCTTCCCGGCAGCAGTGCAATCACATTTTTCACCACACCAGAATCGCCCTGCGCATTGATTATGTCTCGCCAGCTCTGGAAAAAGGAACCATCATCAGCGGCGGGGAGCAAGCCCGCTTTCTCAAATTGCTGAGCGATATAGTCGCTAGCCCGCTCAATTCCCTGACTGCCTAATCCCCTGCCTTCACATTCGGGCGCAGCCAAAAAATTGATGTCCTCCATCATCCGTTCGGCGGAAAAGAGTATGGGTAATTGCCCCAGCGCCGGACGATTGGGAAGCTGAACATTGTCAGCAATTTTTTCAGCAGAGAGAAGCTTTTGCAGCGGCGAATGGATTGAGGGCCACTGTCCTTTAGCCACATTGGTGGGTTCATCGCCATCAAAAACCAAATAGCTGTATTTGCCATAATGGGGCAGTTTTCGGGCAAGTCCCTTGGCGGCATCACTATTGGCAGCTCGCAGCCAGACGAAAACCTGTTTTGGATTCAGTGGATGGCGCATTGCCACAACAAAGCTGTGATTTTCTATAGGGAATTCTGCTTTCTCCAGAATGATACGCTGCGATTCCAGGTTTACCCCATATTCATCCCATAGTTTTTCTATCTCTTTGAGAAAGGGATTTATGTCGCCAAATAGCCAAACAGAGCGGTCAGAAGGCAATTTATCCAGCGCAGAGGCTTTTTTGACCTCAATATTTTTTGTGGAATTTTCTGACCAAGTATTCGCCAAAATCTGGTGTGGATCTTCCTGTGAAAGCTCATCAGGCAAAATGATAAGGGCTTTTTCAGCGCCAAAGATTGTGGAAAGAGTAGCCGGCGTTTCGCTGCTGTGGAGCTTGCGGAAGACCTGAAATTGTGGATCCACTACCACTTTTATGGGTTTATCCTGAAAAGTGAAGACAAATTTTTGTTTTCGCTTGTCCATTTGAACCGTTTTTATTTCTACCCGATTTTCAAAATAAAACGCCACCGGAATCAGCAGTTCAAAAGGGGCTTCCTTTTGTGTTTGGGCCAATTTCAGTGTGAGTTTATGGGCTGAGCCTTTTTTCCGGCTTTTAACTTTATTCAGGTGGAGTTCAGGTGCGCCGGTTCGCTGCGTCCATTGGGCAAAGAATTTAGCAAAGTCCCGTCCACTCACTTTCTCGAAGCTATTCTGTAAATCGGCATAGCTGGCTTTTCGATATTGATTGTTTTGGTAAAAATCTTGAAAGGCTTTCACAAAAAGTGAATCACCCAGCTCGGTGCGGAGCATTTCCCAAAGCATCATTGCCTTGCCGTAGCCGATTGCTTCACTGGCGGCATCGGTGCGGGAAAGGAATTCAGTCAGGGGAAAATCGTTGCTCAGATTCACATAATCGGTGAATTTCTGCAAAGTGGTGCGGCGATAATCATCGCCTTGTCCCCGCTGCTCGGCGATGAGATGATCGGCCATATAGACTGTCGCCCCCTCGCACCAATTTCCACTTTGAAAATCCACATAGGCGCTGTTACCCCACCAGTTGTGGAGTAATTCGTGGGGATAGGAGCTGTGGAGAATAAATGGAAAGCGAATCACCTGGGGACCCAGCAACGTGAAAGAGGGCATACCGTAGCCGGTTTCCCAAAAATTTTCTACCAGCGCAAATTTACTGAAGGGGTAAGGGCCGATTAGTTGCTGATACATCTCCAGATATTGACCGGTGACATCCAGGTATTTCTGCGCTAAGGCCGCATCCGGCGAGCGGAGCCAGGCAAAAATATCCACCTTGCCGACTCGCTGCTGATACGTATGAAAAGCGCCTGCAATGAGAAAAGCTTCCTCCATCGGCTGGGTGCATTTCCAAATCACTTGCCGTTTATTCCCCTGAGTCTGCTTGAAAAGGACTTTCCCCTGGCTTAGGGCGTCCCATTCTCCTGGCAGTGTTATTTTCAGTTTAAAGTTCAACAGCGTATTGTCAATTTGGGGTATCCACAGGCTGGAGCCTGCCAAATAAACCCCCTGTGAATCTATGATTCCTGGTGTTACGCTGAAACTACGCTGATATTCTTCCGATAGCTGCTGAATTGAATGGTGAATGACACCCCTGAATGCCAAAATAATTTTTTCCGGCAAAGGCTTTTCGCTGCTGAGTAAATATTGATTTTGCCAAATATCTGAATCGGTTGACGGGCTTTCCAAATCCATTCCCACGTCATTCACTGGCAGCTTATGGCCGCTCATCGTCAGCGTAACATTGGGCGTTAGACACTCAACATGAAGCCCTGAATGAAGAGTAAAAGCAAGCTTTGGCGAAAGAAGCTCTTGCGGCAAATGGAGCGTATCGGTAACGGTGATGGCTTTTTTAGCAGGGAATATTTCCACTGATAGACCGTGATAAACAATGGATTCAGCGAGGTTTGCTCCAGCTATACCCAGTACCAGGAGGCTGATATTTAAGAGTTGCTTCATTTATTTCACCTCTTTTTATTGATAATATTTTAGTTATTGATTTTTTTACTGAACAATTATCTCTATGGGATTTTTGACTTTCAAGTATTTGCGGGCAACTTTCATTAGATCGGCCAGCTTGACCTCTTTCAGCTCATTAAGAAAAGCCTCATCAGCGTGAATATCTCGATGAAAATAGTAAGAATGCCCCAGATAAAAAGCCTGATTGATGCTGGAAAGACGGCGAAACTGACTCCTGCCCAGATACATATTGATGGCTTTTTCCAAATCAGCCTCTGTGGTCTTTTTAAAAAGAGCGGCTTTAAAAAAGTCGGGATAGATTTTGCGCAGCGTTTCCACATTTTCGGAACGGCTTCCTTGAGAAATGTAAAAGAGCGCCCGTTCACCAGCGATTTCAATGCCAGCATCAATGCTGTAAGCCATGCCCATTTTTTCCCGAATCTGAAAGCTGATGGTATCGCGCAAAAGGAGTGAAAGGGCAACGAGTGGCGCTTTTTCTGCCGGCGCTATTTCCCGGGCATATCCCCAGAAAAGATAGGCGCGGGCGCTGTTGACATTTTCATGAATCTGCTGCGCTTTGCTGTGCAATTGGATGGCTTTCTCCAGCACCGGAAGCTCATTTTTTGCCGCATCTCCTTTAAATTCTGCAAAGAGGGGAAAAATTGTTTCCGGCATTGCTGACGAAACAATGGAAATAATCATATTGGCAGGCTGAAAATAGTTCTTGGCAAAGGCGATAAGCTGCTTGTAGCTCAAATCGGCCGGGCCGGCAGCAAGCGCTTCAGGCTGATAGACGATTTTATTCACCAGTGACTTGAATTTTTCTCTTGCTGGGTCGCTGGGTCGGCTCATTTTTTGCCCCTTGACCTTAGTTAGCGCTTTTTCAAATTCTGCCTGAGTTGGTATAAAATTCAAAAGAGCCTGATTTAGAAAGCCAATGAGTTTTTCTTTATCGTCATTGATGCCCTCGATGCGCAGATAGCCAAAGTCGGGATGGAGATAGATATCATCCATAGGAATATATGGATTGTCATTAACCGTGATGCTGAGCCCAAATGTCTCAGTAACTTTTTGATTATCAGTATTTTCCAGCCGTTGTCCGATGCAGTCGTGCAGAATAAGCGCCGCGTTTTCCCCATATTTTGACTGCCAATGGGCCTTGTGTCCTATCAAATAGTGAATGGCAATCAGGTCTGAGGCGCTGTTTTGCCGCACAATTAATGTAGGCAAACCGTCTTTGGCTGTGAAAATTTCCGTTTTTACTTGAATCGCACCTTCATTTTGGGCTTGCTTTTCAAAAGGCAAGTGGATAATTGTCATAGGCGGCCCATTGATTTGCAGCTTTTTCAGTTGCCGCGCCTGACGGATGATTTCATTTTTCTCAAAAGTCTGGAGAAAGGCATCAATTCCTTCGGTGGCGATGAGGGGGGCATTATAAATTCCCAGCATGTGAGGCTTTTCAAGATTTTGGAGGAAAAAGGTGCGGCGGGCATTGGCCTTAGCCGGCAGCTCCGATTCACTGACGGATAAATCTGCCTGCTTCAGGAAATCGGCCACACTTCGGCTCATTGCTTCGATATCAGGAATTCCTTTTGGGAATCTGAGGCTTAGCAAAAGAAAATTAGCGGCAGGACTTGAAAGGGTACCCATTTCCACAGCCATCTCTTTGGAAGAAGCCTGCATTTGGTAATCTGTGGCCAATTCGCTGAGGCGATCATCGAGAAACTGCAGCGCGACAGATTGAAGGTTTTCAGGCAGGGGCCACACTAATTGGAGAATCTCATCCTGCCCATCGTAGCTGCGAATAAAGCTTTTTCCCGCCGCAAATGGCGACAGGTTTATTCTATCGTAGGCAATGCTCCAGTTGTCTGTCTTGGGGAGTGCGATATTATCTGGTTTTGCCTGGCCGTAAATCTCCTGAATCATTTGACGCATTTCCGAGAAATCAAAAGGCCCCACGGCAAGCACTCGCATATTATTGGGCACATAAAAATTTTTATAGAAGCGGTGCACATCATCGCGGGTCAAGGCCTTGATGGTGGCGTAAGTTCCCAGTGTGGGCAGGCTCAGTGCATGACCTTTGTAGAGAAGGCTATTGAGATTCTGCTCCAATTGGGCATTGCTTTCACTCAACGATTTGGAGACTTCTTCCAGGACAATCCCTTTCTCCTTGAGGAAATTGGCTTCAGGGATCGTCGACTTAAAGAGCATGTCTGCCTGAATTTCCATTCCTTGGCGAATGTGTTCCGCCGGTGTGACCATCATGAAGTTGGTAAAATAGGCTCCAGTCTGGGCATTATTGTAAGCGCCGATCCGGTCAATATCATCATATAGCGCTTTCTGCGTGCGAGTTTCTGTGCCATTGAAGAGCATGTGTTCTAACAGGTGACATGCGCCGCTGGTGGAAAAATCTTCATACGCCGAACCGACGCCCACAATAACATTTACGCCAATCATAGGCAGGGCGGGATTTTGAATCAGCAAAATCTCCAGCCCGTTATCCAGTTGATATTGGGAAATATTTTGCCGCTGAGCCGCATGTATTGTAACGACCATCAGTAAGAGCAGTAATAATTTTTGCATTTTATCTCCAGAATTTTTATAGCATTTCTACTCAACAGGCGGGTTTAAAAATAGCGTCATTTTGTAGAATGTTTCACAGATTGCCGGTTTCCACCTGCATAGTTTCATAATTGAGTTCTGAGCCCATCGTCGAGTGGGGAATGAGATAGATTCCAAAGAGGACGATAATGGCTACAAGCGCCCAGGCTTTGGTTTTTTTAGCATCGGAGCGTAAAACTTGCCAAGTGGCCAGAAGCCAGAAGATCATAGCAATGAGGGTTTTATTATCTGTCAAGTC
>DSDE01000366.1 GCA_011049095.1 Fidelibacterota bacterium | reverse complement strand
CTTATAATCAGGACCTCTATGTAGAACACAAGGGTCGGGTTGATTTAGTTACTGAAGCCGATAAAGCAAGTGAAGATTGGTTAAAGCGAGTCATTTTTAGCCGCTTCTCCCATCACACTATCCTGGCGGAAGAGAGCAGCTACACGGGTGATTCATCAGATTTTTTATGGATTATTGACCCTCTGGACGGCACAACCAACTATGCCCACAGCTTTCCTATGTTTTGTATCAGCATCGCCCTGCAATATCAAAATGAGACACGTCTGGCAGTGATTTTTGATCCCTTGAGAAATGAGATCTTTTCTGCAATACTGGGCAACGGCGCCTATCTCAATGACAAAAAAATACACGTTTCAAAGACCGATAAATTGCTGGAAAGCCTTTTGGGAACCGGTTTCCCCTACATCCCAAACACTGCCTTTCATCGGAATTTTGCCCTCTTCCACAAAATCTATCCCCAAACGCAGGGTATTCGCCGAGGCGGTTCAGCAGCGCTGGACCTGGCATATACAGCTTGTGGACGCTTTGATGGTTTTTGGGAATTTGATCTGAAACCCTGGGATTGTGCTGCCGGTATGCTCCTTATTGAAGAAGCTGGCGGTTTGTGTACCCAAAGCAACGGCGATCCTGCATCGGCTTTTATTCCCGATATCTGCGCCAGCAATGGCCTGATTCACGCAGCGCTCCTTGAAAACTTCAGATAAGCAAACAGCCAAACCTTTGGCTTTGCTAAACGAGCCTTTCTCTGAGCGGATTGACCAGGGGAATCTGATATCTTGCACACAATTTTTCCCAGAGTGTTTCCCAGGCGCTGACAAGTTCCCTTAGATTGCCATTATTGATGACGACATCGTGAGCGCGCCGGCATTTTTCTGCTTCAGGCATTTGCATTCTCATTCTGCGCTTAATATCTGCTTCTGACTGTAAGCCGCGCTGCATTGCGCGCTGCAGCCTTACGGATTCATCGGCAGTGACCACAATGATGTGGGTATAGCGCTGAGCTGTGTCTGCTTCAAATAACATCGAAGCTTCCACTAACAGCGCAAGCTCCCCAGCCGCTTCAAGCTCTTGGAAAACTTTTTTGAAATAGTTTTCTGTAGCAGGATGAACAATACGATTCAAAATGGCCTGTTTATCCTGACTGCAGAAAGCCCGGGATGCCAGCTTTGCCCGTTCAAGTTTCCCGCCTGAATAGATATCCTCGCCAAATTGAGCCTGAATCGCCGCCCTGACTTCAGTGTCTTTATCCAGCAATTGTTTTGCTATGGCATCAGCATCAAAAAAGGGATAGCCACTCTTTTGAAATAGCGCCACAATAGTGGATTTCCCCGAGCCGATGCCGCCGGTAAGCCCAAATCTAATCATCAATGCGTGCTCAGCCTGGCAAAATCTCGATGATGCGCTTGGCAACTTCCTCAACTTCACCACAGCCATTGACGCTTAGCAGCAGTTTTTTATTCTGGAAGAACTGAATCAGGGGCGCCGTCTTTTCCTGATAGACCTGAAGCCGGTATTTTATTGTTTCTGGCTTATCGTCGTCCCGTTGATAGAGTTCTCCGCCGCAGGCAGTGCATTTTTCGCCGGCCGGCAGGCCCTCGGGATAATTATAGATGGCGAGACACGCTTTGCATGTCCAGCGGCTGCTGAGCCGTTTTATCAAAACATTGTCAGCCACCTCGATATAGAGCGCTGCTGTCAGGGGTGCATTGTAATTTTCCAGCATTGCTAAAAGCGCTTCAGCCTGTGGCTCCGTTCGGGGAAAGCCATCAAGAATATAACCGATCCCAGAAGCTTCAAATTGGGCTACTTTTTTTTCCAAAATGCCAATCATTATCTTGTCGGGAACCAGCGCGCCCTTATCCATATAGCTTTGGGCATTCAGCCCCAGATCACTTCGTGCCTTAACTTCATTTCGCAGCAGATCGCCGGTGCTGAGTTTTTCCATCTCATATTTCTCTTTTAGAATATCTGCCTGTGTGCCCTTGCCGGAGCCAGGCGCTCCCAGTAAAATTAATCGCATAAATCGTTTCCTTTCTCAAAATAGCTCATTATTCTCATTGTTGCATCTTATAATTTTATCACATAAAATGCAAGCCCTGACTCTATTCTATTTTCACTAGCTTTTTGAAGGCTCTGTTATCGGTCAACTTCTTAAAATCAGGGTCTCCCGCTGCCTGTTTTCTCAGTGACGGATTCAGCGCAAAGGTTTTTTCCAGCGCCTTTAGCGCAGCTTTTTCATCACCGGCAGCCAAGCGGATAACGGCCAGATCATAATGGACTTCTGCATAGTCAGGTGCATTATTCGCAGCGCGCTCCATATAGGGAAGAGCCTTTTGGTACTCTTTTTTGGTAAAGAGCGTCCAGCCCTCATTCCAGTCATAATTCATCATAGCAATTTTCAGCAAGCGGCCCAGCTCGAGAAAGGGCTCAGCATGGTCATCTACCCGAATATCTATCGCCTGATCTGTAAAGCCGCCATAGCCTGCACCCGCTTTCACTACCAAGAGGGCAGCGCTCTGCTTCCCGCGGCTGTCTCCGCCCTCTTTGTCCCCGGCCAGCAATGCTGCATAAAGCCGTTCTGCCAGACTCCCTTTTGTATTGAGAAAGACCTTTTCCATCGCTGTAATCACAGATTCTCCAGCTAAAATATTCCCCTGAACTGCATAGTTTAGGCCGCTTCGTCCGCCAGCCCAATTTAGGCAGTTTTCGCCGGTGTAGCTGGCAGACTGACCGTCAGCGCTGACGATGCCAAATTGCCGTTGAGACGGATTCTCATCATTGCGCAGCAAAATGTCTCTTACCTCTTTGGGGGTCAGGCCTTTCTCCAGCAGTTCCAGCCCGCGCCAGCCAAAACTGGTGTTTGCATAAGACTGAGTCGCCACAGCGCCTACGTCTGCTTTAGCCCATGGAACCACCACACCGACGCCAAAGAAGCGAGATGCCACTGCAATACCCACTTCACCACTCTCCGGGTCTGCAGCCACAATCGAAAAGGTAGAAACCGGCAAGGGCTGCGCAAAAAGCTCACCGGTCATAGCCAATAGGCTCACCAATGCTAAAAATACTCCGCGCCTTATCCAATGTAATTGTTTATTCATATTTTCCTCCTCATATTAGAAATTACACCAGCTTAGCGATTCTGTAAAGAGTTATTTCTTTTTTTCAGAAAATCCTGAAAAATATTCCATTAGGATGAAAAACGTTAAGCAATCTTTAAAAGCGCAATACAATATCCAGTATTGGCCTGATAAAAGGCTGATGCGCTCTCTGATAAGACGAATCCGATCTGCGGGAGAAACCCCAGTAGATTTTTAACCGAAGGCTTATGATTTTTTTTCACCGTGTGAAATTCTTTATACTGTAAATGAAAATAGTATGATTTTGCCGCTCAAAAACCAGATATTTACATCATGTGCTGGTGAATATGGCTACTGGATAGAGTTGGAAATTCCTATACGTATCACATAGATTCGGGGAACATTTTAAAGGCGGTCAGCTAAGGTGAACCTAAGCGTTAGTATTGGCGGCAAGTTTGGCTTGGCTGAAAGACGGCCTGATGGCGAAGCCTCTGGCAGCGCTTGCAGAATGCGCTCAGGAAGCCCTGATGATATGACGTGCGGGCGTATCTGGTCAGGAAGGGACTTTCATAATTGAATAAACGCTTATCCGCGAAAGTGAAACCGATGCGCTGAGACGCTATCTGATGGCCCAGTTAATTTACAGCTTCCGGAAAGGTAATTACCAGGGTGATGGCAGGGAAAGACGATTTATCCCACCGCGAGGATGATTTTGAAGCTGAGCTAATTAGCAGCCTGATTGTTGATGTATTGTGAGAGCTGCTTTAATCAAAATCGAAAACTGGAAGCTATCTTTAATTAGCTGGAGGCTTTATTCACTTTTCTTAAATGCTGAGAAATATAATGCCAGCGATGCCAGAGATAATTGCCAATCTCCCCCAGAGATTTGGAATTTCCCGCCAGATTAGCACTGAAGCCAAAGCTGTTACCAGGATAATCCCCACATTCACAGCCGGAAAAACCATCACCGCAGGAAATTGCTCCAGCGCACCAATGAGAAACCAACTGCTGAAAAGATTAGGCAGCCCCAAAATCAAACCCAGGCTAAAGCTTTTTTTGTGAAAGGGCAATTTTTTCAGCAAGGAGACAGCCAGTGTCAAAAAAAAAGCGCCGCTAAACAAAATCGCTAAAAAGAGGGCTTTCTCACCGGCTTTTTGCAGCTCCTGAAAGAGCTTCATCGAGAAATCCGTTAGCCCCAGGGAGATGAAGACCGCAATGAGGGGCCATAGCTGCCGTTTTTCACCTTGGGAATTGCGGCTTTGCATTGCCAAAGCAAAAAAGATAAAAGTAGCCAAAGCAAAGAGAAGCCCCAGTAGTTTCTCGACATTCAGAATTTCTTTAAATAATAGGATGCTGAGAAAAACCGGAATTAAAACAGAAAGCCTGCTGCTCACAGCCGAGAGCGAAGCGCCGGCGGCGGCCACCGATTTGCTCAGGAGATAAAAGCTCAGCACAAAAGCCCCAGAAAGTATTATAGCCAGAAAACTGATTTCCAATGAAGGCCACATTGCCCCCTTTCCCAGAGTCAATAGCCAGCCCGAACCCGCTGCTGTGGCATAATTTCCCGCCAGCAGCCACCAGCGCTCACCGCCTCCGCTGTAGTCTGCCTTAAGAATAAGCACGATGGAGGCGGAACATAATATGGTCAGTAAAAGATCAATCATTACAAAACATAATGATTATTTTAATAAGAAGCTTTAGAAAAGTGACAACAAAGGAAAGCTTTACCCTGTCAGTAGCACTATAAGAATTAAATCGAGGAGGAAATCATGAGAAGCTTGGGAATGTTCTTTCTTATCTGCCTCTTGAATGCAAATCTGTATGGATTTTCTGCAGGCTCGGGGAGCGAAAAATCAAATTTTGGCAATATGAATATGAAGAAAAAAGGCGCCAATCTATATATCAGTCACCAGGATAACAGCTCCTGTGAACTGGTCATTACCGAATCCTATGATCTTATCGTCGGCGGACAGCGGGTTTCTTTGAATCGCTATCAAAAAAGTCTGGCTCGTCAATATGTCGATGAATATGAAGACCTGGTGGAAAAAGGCAAAGCCATCGGCTGGGAAGGTGGAAAAATCGGCGCTCAAGGTGCGGCAATTGGAATAAAAGCCATTGCCAAGCTGCCAAAGATGCTGAGACACGATTATGACAGTGAAGACTATGAAAAAGATATTGAGTCAATGGTCGCTGAAATCGAAAGCAAAGTTGAAAATATCGAGCGCAAAGCCAAAAAACTGGAGCGGCAGGCAGAACGTTTTGAAGATTTACATATCAAGTTTAAAAATGAAGTACCGACCCTTCGATATTTGGACTGGTTTTAAAAGCTTTATAATAAATTGCGAAATGATTCAGGCAGATCATCCATTGATCTCCACTCTCTCGGAGTAAAAATCTTCTCCTGCCATTGAAAGCGAGGCGTCTCGCCCAGAAGCCAGCGAAAACCGCTGTATTCGCTGATTTTTTCTTTGATATAGCCGGAATCAAGTTCTTCTTCATTCAAGAGTATAGCAGATGGGTTTTCTTTGTTAAATTGTTGGTTGAGAGCTACAAGCAGAGCTTCCCAGGTGATAGCCGGCGCTGCTTCTGAAAGGTTTACCACTTTTGCACGACGGCTGGCTGTTCCCATTGAGTCAATTTCCGGATATGCGCCCTTGAGAAATTTGCTTAATCTGGAGAGGTCTGAATTTACCAAAAGCGTACCGTGATGGAGCAATCGTCCATTTTTTAAATAAAAAGCGCTGCCACTGAATTTTTTACCATGCCATAGCATATCCCGTTTTTCCGAAATCTCTGCTGTAATGCCCCATTCCGAAAGTGTGCGTTGTACTAAGGCAAAATGATGGCCTATGGCATCGGTGTCATTTTTCCCGATAAAGGAGAAATTGATATTGCCTTTATCCTGAAAAACAGTGCCGCCGCCGCTGAATCGCCGGCTGAGGAAGATGCCATTTTCTCGTAAAAGACGAAGATGGGTCTCCTGCCAGGGGTTTTGAAAGCGACCCATTGACACAGTGTCCCTATTGCGATAGAGTAAAAATGCACGATCAATATCCGCGTGATGAAAAAGATTGTTTTCCAGCGCTAAATGATAATAGGGATTTGAGCGCTGGCTGATATGAGAAATAATCATAGATAAACTTGGTGATTTTGCAGAAAAAATCCAAGAGATAAGGAAAAGGGGCTGAAATCAGCCCCTAGAGAGAAACGGGATAATACGATTAGATAGACAGGGAAAGAGAATATTTTGGCCTCAATCTTCCTGTGGATTAAAGACCCAGTGCAGATTGACGACCAGGAGCAGGAACGGAAATTCCATCCCTTTCCAACCCTCCCCCAAGTGTACAATTATTATGACACTTAGCATAATCCAGGCCAGCATTCCGGCGCCGACCCGCGTTACCAAGGGCTGCCTGATGATAGGCCCCAAAAATACTGCTAGTCCGCCCAAAACTTCAAATAGTGCCACCGCCAGTGCCAATATCCACGGCAACTGCATCATTTCTGCTATCCCGCTCACATTGGCCAGCTTCGGCCAGCCATGATAAAGAAATACAATCACCACAACCAGTCTCAGCAGCCAGTGAGTGTTCTTTTTTATGAAATCCATTATTGCCTCCGTTTTTTTTCACTTTCTGTGGTCATCTCATTGCAGACAACATTGGTCGTTGTCTGCAATGAGATGACCACAGAAAGTGAAAAAAAACGGAGGCAATAAT
>DSDE01000518.1 GCA_011049095.1 Fidelibacterota bacterium | reverse complement strand
GTTTTTTCATATCCTTCCCTGATAGCTCTTTCAGCCTGATCAAAGTCCAGTAGTTTGATATCACCGAGACTAGGCTGGATGAGCAGGTCTGGTTTGTGAATATTAATACTGATACGTGTTAGCTGCGTTTCCATAATATCAATGCTGCTGCCATAAATATCAAAAATACTGGGCATTGCACCATCATCACCGTTAAAAAAGTGGCTCCACGTGTCCCGCACTGTTCTTTCTGCCAGAGACAACTGTTTTGAAACTCGGTCAAAAAAGGGATTTTTAGGCAGCGCGAGCAGATGAAAAAAATCATTATTCTCATCGCTATTTTTGGCTTTTATTTTTTTTGGCCTTTTTGTGTCAGAATAAGCTAATTCTCCAAACCGTTTTGTGAGAAGCTGGCTGTTTAAATCAATAGCAATAATCTTTTCGGCACCCATCTCTCGAAGCACATTCATAGGGACAGGATTTACCACGCCACCATCCACCAAGAGACGATTTTTCCATTTGACTGGGGTTAGCAAACCAGGAACACTTGCACTCGCTCTAATTGCTAAAAATGGATCACCATCTTTGAAAACGACCTCTTCACCACGCAGCATATCCGTCGCCACTGCCGCAAAAGAAATCTGCAGCTCTTCAAAACTTTTAGCATCTGTAGCCGCTTTAATTAAGTCTGAAAAACGCTTTCCTTCAAAAAAGCCAGACCTCGGAAAAATGAGGTCAAGATGAGAAAAGATCTTTCGTTTATCAAGAGTCAGGGAAAATTCTTTCAGCTTTTTCAAGTCGCCGGCGGCATAAGCAAAGCCTACGTAAGCGCCAATGCTGGTTCCCGCTATACAATGAATGGGAATCCCCAGCTCATCTAAAGCTTCCAAAACCCCGATGTGAGACCAGCCTCTGGCGCTGCCGCTGCCCAGGGCAATCCCAATTTTTGATTCAGCCATTTTATCTCCTCAAATCATCATCTCGTGAACGTAACAAGTCAACTCAGCCAGACGATTAGTATAGCTGCCATATTCGTTATCATACCAGCCAAATATCTTTGCGTGAGTCACTGGAATATTAATCATTTTCAGGTCGGCGGCATCAATTCCCGGGATATTTGCCAAATCGAGATTGATGAAGCCGGTGCGGGTGTGGGTTTCACTTCCTTCAATAAGCACAGCAGCATCTTCACCAATCATATCGGCGCTGACATTCTGCTCATAGGATACTCGCAGCAATCCCTGGTTTTTCTCTTCCGCTTCCTTATATAATCTATTGATAAAATTGCGATTTATCTTACTGTCACCAAATTCGTCCAGCTCAGATAAAAAAGTGATATTCAAAATAATAAGCGAGGCTGTCTGGGTTGGAATACGCACTGAATCGGCCATAAAGCCGATGCCGTTCATCTCGGGTATGACCTGCTCCAGCGCTTTGGCGGCACCGGTAGAGGTGAGGATAATGTTATTGAGAATAGAGCGTGTCTTGCGCAGGTCTTTGGCGCCGTCGGCAGGCACAGTATCCAGCACCGACTGGGAATTGGTGGCGGCATGAACTGTGCTCATAGAAGCGGTGAGGATCTCTTTACTCTCTTTATGCTCCAAAAGGGGCTTAATCATATGAGCCAAACCAGTGGTCGTACACGATGCAGCGGCCAGCAGGCTGTGCTTTGCCGGATCAAAGGCAGCATGGTTGATGCCGTAGATAAACATAGCCGCATCTTCCGGCATCTTCATTCCCTTGGTTTTAATTTTAAACGGAGCGCTGAGAATAAGCTTCTTTGCCCCCGCCTCCAAATGTCCCCGCAGGCTTCCTTTTGCATAGTCAGCCGCGTGGGTGGGGTCCACAAATGCGCCGGTAGTATCCACCACCAGCTCTACGTTTTCTCCCCGCCAATTAATCTCCCGCGGATTTCGGGCCGCTGTAAGAAAAGTTACCGGTATATTGTCAATAAAGAGCTGATTACTGCTGCCCTCTGGAATTTTGATTAGAGATCGGGCCTGCCGCCCCTTTAGAAAATGGTGCATTCGGCCATAAGTCGTATCCTTTTCCACCATCTCGGCAATTGTTTTTATTCCTTCACCGGAGCCGCGCCCCAGATTCACCACGATGCGATCAAAATATCTACGCCCGATGTGGTGCCAGAGACTCAGCTTTCCAATACGGCCAAGCCCATTGATTCCCAGAACCTTCTCTTTCTTTTGCTTTTTAAATTCCATTTAATCTCCCAATTTTATTGTTGATTTTTGATTGATGATTGGACAGCCCGTGAGTGGGGAATGGGGAATAATGAAGCGTGAAAAGTGTATCTTCCTTTCTCCTTTTTCAATATTCCAATCTCTGTATTTCATCATTCAGTCCCGCTCACTCCACCTGGCCCCCACTTAGAGGGGGAATAAATTGGTTAATCAGCTCTTCAGTGTAGTGATAAAAGATTCTCCCTTCTTCATTCTTCATTCCTAAAACCTTCTGTCCAGGCTGATTTCACTGACAAATTCCAGATCGTGTTTTCCTTTGTAGATTTTCCCCAGCCTTCCTTCGATGCTGATTTCGTCACCGGTGTGAAGACTTACATTCCCAATTTTCGCCAGATGCTGCTGATCAAAAACTTTCAGCGACCTGCAGTTAACCACACAGGTTTTCCCCAGGGAGTTGGCGGTGACGGCAGCATGAGAAGTATAACCTCCGCGAGAGGTAAGAATAGCGTCACTTTGAAAAATTAATTTTATATCGTCTGGCACTGTATCCGGCCGCAGCAAAATTACCGAATCCTGAGGATATTTTTGGCGAATCATTTTGATGCCTTCTGCGTCAAATGCAATTCTGCCGGAGAGTGCGCCGCCCCCCATACCCATTCCCAAAGCCAGATAATCATTTTCCAGTTGGGGCGTCATCTTGAAAACGGGGATTTTTTCGTGTTTCATCGTGGTCATATTGCGGGTTTGCAAAATCCAGAGGTCCTGCGGCGCGGGCGATTCAAAGGTAAATTCGATCTCCTGGTGCTCAAAATTGTGTTTATGCAGCAAGCTTTTAGAATATTGGAGCAATTGATTATAGATGTCCGGCAAGGCTTCTTCCATACTGGCTTTGTCATCGGCGCTGGTTTTTTGGCTTTGGCTCACCGGCTGGGGATAGACCAGGCCGGAAACAATATCTTCACCTTGACTGGTAAGGACAAAATCACCAAAAAGCTCAATTTCGGAGCTGTATTTGTGGGGATTTCTGGTAAAAGCCACACCGGTGCCGCTCATCTCGTGAATATTACCCAGCACCATCTTCTGCACAATAACCGCCGTTCCCCAATCATCGGCAATGTCCAGCTCACGACGATAAACCTTAGCTTTTTCGCTCTCCCAACTGCTAAGCACCAGATAGATAGCTTCTAAAAGCTGGGTGCGCACATCCTCGGGAAACTGAATATTTTTCCCCTGCATCGCTTCTTTATAAGCCCAGGCAATTTCTTCCATCTGCTGGTTTGAAAATTTAATTTTTGTTTCAACTTTATACTTATTTTTGAAATGATTGATAATGTCGTCAAAACTGTCACGGGTCATTCCGTGGGCCATTGACCAGATTTGTATAATTCTTCGGTAGCAGTCCCAGCTTGTCCAGCCATAGTTTGGCTGTTTGCTGAGAATTTTTGCCACCTTATCATTCATTCCCATATTGAGAAAAGTGTTCATCATACCTGGCAAGCTAATGGCAGAGCCAGAGCGTACGGAAAGCAGCAGTGGGTTCTGGGGATCACCAAAGCGCTGGCCTACGGCTTTCTCCAGCCGCTTCAGCGCCTGAAAAATACGACGCTCGGCATCAATATAGAGATTGCGATAGTCAAAAATAGGCACACTGCGAAAAAGCTCTGTCGTGAGTATAAAGCCATCAGGCACAGGAAAATTAAAATGCCAGAGCCTCTTAAGAAAATAGCCTTTGCTGCCAAGATAAACCTGATTATCAAATTCAGTAATGGGGCCGGTAATATGGCTGATAAGGATATTGGGATTATAATTCATCAGCAAGCGCAGCTTTTTCCTGTCTAAGGTGTGGCGCATTTCAGAGAGGGTATTAAGAACCCTGCCCACGATGAGGTCCATATAGCTGAGACCAAAACTGCTGATAATCATCCGCCGGTTGAAATCTTCCATCTCTTTGTAGAGGTCGGGGCTTTTTTCACCGCGCTTTTGTTTGAGATAAATGGGCAAAATCGCCCGGAGCGTATCGTTATGATTTCCCAAATAATATTTCACTGTGACAGCCCGCAGCGAATCGGCAATAAACTGAAAAATATTGATATACTGGTCCACACTGAAGGCATTGGAGAGCAGGCTGCGCTCCAGCATCGTGAGGTGATGCTTCAGGGCCTCTGAGCGGATACCGTCCACATTCAGCGCCCAGAGCAGCAGCTTGAGAATGTCCACGATTTCCCGCAAATTGCTCTGGGTAATCAGATCCAGATTCATATCACCAATGATTTTTTCGATGAGCGAGCGGCTAAATTCTTCCAGGCGAAAAGTATAGCCCAGCGCCTCAAATTTGGCTTCACGGTAGGTGCCGTACATTGATGGAATGCCTGCTGCCACGTGGCGCTTGTAGTAAATCCGCTCTTCTGGAATGCCAGGCTCCGGATTTAGAATGATATTCTGAAGTTTTTCCATCAGATCAAGAGACAAAATAAGCGCTTTGCGGTATTCATTGCTGCGATTTGCCTTTTTCAGCTCTTTGAGAAGCTCACGGCTGTCAGCAAATTGTCGCTCCAGGTCATCAAAAAGATTCACAAAATTAAAGCTGTACTTTTTATCGAGAAGCTGATAAAGTCTGATAAGATGGCCAAGCTTTTGCCGTGAAACGGTGTCTCCGCCCTCCGTCTTACTAATCTCATTTTCAAGCTGCTGAATAGGCATTCCCAAAAGATCATCAATCTCGAGTCCCGTTTTTTTAAAAAAATTCCGGGTCAGGGGAAACATCATCGCGTACATAGGCAGTGCCGGGTCAAGCTGCTGCGCCAGCTCTTCCGGCAGATGTATGCTAAGAGCATCGGGCTTGCCGCTGCGCCAAAACTGGAGAATCGCCCGAGCAAATTCAGTGAGGGTGTTATTACTTTCGGCGTGAACCTGCTTCCTGAGAAAATGAAGCAGCAGGTCTTTGCGGTTGCACATTTGGTCCACGCGGGTCGAGACATCCCGCAATTCACCTTCTGCCCCGATTTCAGTAAAAAAGACGGGGAAAAAGCGTGTGAGCTGCTTCACCAGATTATAGCTTTCCAGAATATTGCTATTGAGGAGCGCCGTCACATCTTTCTGGAAAAGGTCGGTGTCGCTGATGAAAAAACCGCCATAGGTCAGATTCACTAAAAGCGCAGAGATAAGCTTATTGGCGTAGGCCGGATTTTCCTGAATAATGGCCAGCCAGGCTCTGACATTCACCAGGTGATTGGAATTCACCAAGGTCTGCCACTCAGTGGTAACACCCTTTATATCCGGTGTTTCAAAAGGGTAGAGAATAAGCTTTTCCACAAAGAGCTCGGATAGATAGCGGTCACCCAAGCTGAAAATCTCTTTGCCAAAAGTTTTGATTCCTTCCAGTAAAATCTGCTTTTTAGTGGTGCTGATATGCTCAAGCATCTGAAAAATCGTGCGGATAAAGCGGGCCAATGCTTCCGGCTCTGAATCATGGATATGGGAAAAATGGCGATTGATATCAAAGAGAATCTGGTCATTGTAAGGCTCAAAGCCGGGAAATTCTAGCAGATGAAGCAAAAAGCTGGTTTTGTCTAAAGGATTGCGGATGCCCTCAATTTCACGGCAAACTGCCAGGGCAATATCACTGAAATCCGGCAAGTCGTAAAACGCTTTGAGACTGTCCGCTTTTTCTAAATCATCAATAAGCTTTTGGAAGTGCTCCGGCGAAAATTGCGACACAAAATCGCTGTAATCGGTCTCTGGGAAATAGTCAAGACGATGTTTTGCATACCATTCCTGCATTCGAAAACCATCCCGCCAAAAGTGGTAAGCGCCCAAAAGACTGCTTCTCACCAGCCGCTGAATGGCGTTGTGCAGTTGCTCATCTTGATAGCGGCTGCAGGAACGCTGCACAAGCTGGCTAAGTTTCATAAAGACAGGTTGATACGCCTGGGAAACGTGACTGCCCAGCCAGCCAACAAATGGCAGTAGCACCTGTTCATAATTTTCATACTCAGAACTTTCACCTAGGCGGCGAATAAATTCAAAAATACTCTGGAGCAAATAATCAGTTTGGGCATTCTCCGTCAGCCGCAGCAGCAATTTTTGACCTATATCCAGAATTAGCCGAATGGCATCTTCGCTGTGAGCTTGCCCGATAAAATAGCTAAAATCGCCAACAATCAGCGCTCTGTATAGCTCGAGTGTATGCCCCGGGCTAAAATAGGGGTGATTAAGCTCCGTGAGAAAATCCATCACCCGCTTATTGACGCCATAAACCGAGTGGGTCATTTCACTTAAAAGCATCTGCTCCTGGGGGATCTGCACTTCAACAGCCGTATTCTGCAGATTAACTTCTAAAGCCTGAGAGCGGAAATTTGAAAAAAGCCGATGTCTGTTTTCAAGAATCATTTTCGCATGCACTTTCTATTTTTCATTACGGCTAAATATAATAAATGAGCAGAGAAAAAACCCGCAGAGATTAATGAATTTGCGCTTACGCTTGAGAATGAGCTTGCCCCGTGGAATGCGCCCCGGAAGCCACAAAGTAATCGGGGAAGCCAAAATTGTTTTTCTGCAAAAATTTTCTCATTCCACCTCTTTTCAATGCCGACAGAATTTCTCTTTAGGTAGAGCGTGTGAAAAAAAGATCAGGCCCCAAAAT
>DSDE01000064.1 GCA_011049095.1 Fidelibacterota bacterium | reverse complement strand
GAATGAAATCAGTGGCTTTCCCGAGAAAATGCTGAATATGTGGCTGGAGATACAGCTTCCGGGACGCACTTCTATGCGTTCGGAGGTGAAATATGTCGGCGAGTATTATACTTCTAATATTGAAGACCCGACAGAAAAAATCGAATCCTATTCGTTCATCAATTTGCAGCTTCGCAAATCAATTCCCATTTTTCAGCAGACGCCTTCATTGGCTTTCTATGTGAATAATCTGCTGAATGACCAGATTTTGCTTCACGGAATCGGTTCAGACTTTTTTCCGATGGCATCTCGAAACTATTTGATAAGTTTTGAACTTAAGGGAGATTTCCTATATTAGCTCTTGCGCTGAAAATTATTCTGATATTGATGGATCAATATTGCTTAGATTTTTTGAAATATCAAAATCATATGATGGATAAGTGAATAGCGGAAATCTTTTTTCGGTCTTTGCCATAGAATATCCAAATATTGATCGATATTCATCAATATCTTCACCCAGATCTGCCAACTGACGCAAATAAGCTCCAATGGATTTTGATTCGATGATATAAACTTTTCCCATTTTTTTTATAATTGGAGAATGTGTCCGCTCTTGGTCAAAGTCAAATTTCAAAATTCGACGACCATCCCTGGTTAATCCTACCGTTCGAAATGTTAAGCTTTTTCCGACTCCCGGCAAGTTTAAAACGTTTCGGTCGCTTGGCAGGAAAGATTTTTGGAAGTTTTGACTTATTTCCAATGGGCTTCTTTTTTCAGAAAGGCAGTGCTGGAGAACTCTTGTATTCTCTGGTGAAAAAAGGTATTCCCGTTGTTTTTCCTCATAGATTTCCTGAACTACTCTGGCGTTTGGCGCAAAATTAGCCTTGTTCTCTTTATAGCCTTTAACAGTAAAAGAGTAGTAGGGAAAAATGCCGATCTCTGTTAAGATTTTTCTCAGACGAAGATTTTCTCCCCGTCGGGAAGCCTGAGCGATATAAACATGCTGATTGCTTATTATCCATCCTGCAGTTTGCAGGAGTCGGAAAGCTTCAAGCGACTCAGGGCTAATTTCTAAAGCTGATTGAACATGGGTTTGAATTATAAACTGACGGATTCCAATCAGCTCAGCTTTTTCCCTGAAAGCTTTTAGCATATTAGCGAGTTTTTTTGTAATACGCTGTGGTAAATAAATAGGAAGCCGTGTTCCAAGGCGTACCCGAAGGATTTCAGCATATTTTTCACCATTTGCTCTATTTTTATTGCTTTCCTTTTTCCGTTTGGCCATTTGATATATCTCTTCCAAAAGGTGCTCTAATGTACGATCTGCGCTCATCAGAGCATCACCGCCAGTAATGAGAATGTCTCTGAGCTGTGTGTCATTCTCAAAATAATCCATAAGCCTACGCAGCCGAACAGGCCATTTTTCTGTAGGTTTAAGTTCTTCCAGATTAAAATTGAGCCGGCCATTCTGAAAATCGTACATTCGCTGGCAAGATGCACACAAGCCGCCACAAGCTCTGCCAATCGAATCAGGTATGAGAATGGCTACCTCCGGATAGCGTCGGTGCAGATTTTTGTATGTCGGCAAAATCCAGCCAGCAGCATTTGGCACACCTGGCTCAACCTGGTCTTCCATTTCCCAGGCACTGATTTCTCCAAAAGTTTCGACAAGCTCTTTAGAATAAATGATGTAAGCCCTGATAGCTGAATCCAGATTTTGATATTTTTCCGCTACATCAATAAAAAGCAATGATAAATAATATGGATTGACGAAAAATGGTATTCCTTTATCCCAGGCTTTTCTTAATAACTCCATTGTCTCTTCTGAGAGAGAGTAATTTAAATATTCCTGCAATGTTTCCGGGTCACGAATGGCAAAACGAAGATGAAAGCGGCTCTCATTCCACCAGCCTTCGATCTGCCTGATTTGATCTTCTGCTTCTAAATGGGGGTCTAATTGATAATGCTTGTCTCTCTTTTTGCCGGAAAGCAGCTCCTGGTGAATTTTTTTGATGATGCGCTGGCGGCTCTTTTGTCGCAATTCAATTATCTCATCATCGAGGCCGCTGGGAAATCGCTCCATCCAGGACTTTAGTTGTTTTGTATCGGGAATCGTGCGTTTTTCCTGTCCAAAAAGCTGTCTAAAAAGATAATATATATCTGAATAAAAATCAGTGGAAGCAAGCAATTCAAAATCCTGATAAGAATTCCATATCCAATGAAAAGGTGCTGATTGGATTGCTTCGTTGATATTATCATCATGCAGGGTCAGCTTTTCATGTTCCAGCATATCAAGAATTCTGATGGCTGCAAAATCCTGCCACCTCAAAACTTGAGGATCAAGGGTTAAGGCATTTAAATTGATTATTTCCGGTCCTAATTTGGAATTTTCCAAAAGAATCCCGCGAGCATAATTTGTGAGCATCTCCTGAAAATCGTGGAAAGAATCAGCTTCAGATAAAATATTGGCTAATTGCGGCAGCGATTCAAAAAATGATTCTGCACTTCCTGAATATGATTCTTCATAATATAATAAATCACAAATTTTGTCTTGACCATCATTTATCTTTTTCTTCTCTTCCATTTCTCCTCCTTTCAGGGAAGCGAGAGTGTCCCCAAATTTATAATATAATTTTTATCAGCTTATATCAAAATTAAATTTACTTTTTAAAAGCCTCTTTCTTGATTTGTAATCATCTCGTTATCTTATTGTTTATTCGCTGTTTGCGGGTAACTTGTTTTAGGAGTGGTGTGAATATTCGCCAAAATCAATACTATTTTCAAAGTCAGCAACACGCAAAATTTAACGAAAAAAGGGAGAATCTTTGTATATTACACTCTGTGAAATGGAAAAGGAAAACGGATGAAAAGATCATTATTAGAAATTGAAAGGATTGCGTATAAACCCAAATTACCAGCGCTTTTTCAGCAGGCAGATAGCTTTAATGCCAAATTGGGAGCCGCGATGGAGTCAGCGGGAGACCACGAGCAGGTCAAAAAACACTTTCCTAATACGTATGGTATGCCAATTGTTTCGTTTGAAGCCGGCCAATCAAAAGAAAGCAAGCCCTTAAATCTGGCTGTCATTCTTTCCGGCGGTCAGGCTCCCGGCGGACATAATGTAATCTCTGGTCTTTTTGATGCATTGAAAAAGCATCATCACAAAAGCAAGCTATATGGATTTCTGGGTGGTCCCAGCGGACTGATTGAGAATAAATACAGAGAAATCAGTAAAGAGCTGTTGGCAAATTTTCGCAATACAGGCGGATTTGACATTATTGGTTCAGGGCGCACCAAACTGGAAAGCCCGGAACAATTCGACAAGACACGGCAGCATCTGGAATCATTACATATAAATGCCTTAGTCATAATTGGCGGGGATGATTCCAATACCAATGCTGGCATTCTTGCTGAATATTTTTTGGCAAATAAGGTGAATATCAATGTCATCGGAGTGCCCAAAACCATTGATGGCGATTTAAAAAACGAATACATCGAAACCAGTTTTGGTTTTGACACAGCCACAAAAGTTTATAGTGAACTCGTGGGTAATATCGCCCGCGATGCAAAAAGCGCAAAGAAATACTGGCACTTTATCAAGCTGATGGGCCGCTCTGCCAGTCATATTACTTTGGAATGCGCGCTTCAGACCCAGCCAAATATCGCATTGATAGGAGAGGAGGCTGCTAATTTTAACCATAGTTTGAAGGCGATTGTAAACGATATGGCTGATATCATCGCGAAAAGAGCTGATAATGGTGAAAATTTTGGCGTTGCACTCATACCGGAAGGACTGATTGAATTTATTCCAGAAATGAGAAAACTTATCGACGAATTAAATGAATTAATGGTCATTCACCAGATAGAGCTGGAAAAGCTCGAGAGCCTAGATGAGAAGATTTCCTTCATTCGCGAGCACATCACCGCCGAATCCAAAGAACTCTTGGATATTCTGCCGGTAGAAATTGCACGCCAGCTCGCACTTGATCGAGACCCCCACGGAAATGTTCAGGTTTCTCGAATTGATACAGAAAAACTGTTGTTAGAAATGGTAAAAATTGAATTGAAACGTCGTAAAAAGGAGGGAAGCTACGCAGGAAAATTCTCGGCACAAAACCACTTTTTTGGCTATGAAGGGCGCTGCAGTATGCCTTCGAATTTTGATGCAGATTATGGCTACAGCTTAGGCTACACAGCTGCAAAACTGGCTATCTGCGGCCTGACAGGATATATGAGCTGCATTAGAAACCTTAGCAGACCCGCTATTGAATGGCAGCCAGGTGGTGTTCCCATCACCAGTATGCTGAATATGGAAAGACGACACGGGGAAGACAGACCTGTCATTCAAAAAGCCCTGACAAAGCTGGATGGCGAGCCTTTTCTGAAGTTTAAAGCTAATCGCGAAAAATGGAGCCTGGAGACGAGCTATGTCTATCCTGGACCAATCCAATATTATGGACCGGATGCCGTCTGTAACCGGACAACCATAAGCTTAGAACTTGAAAACCAATAATAAAAGGAGTATAAGAAATGTCAAAACCTATTCTTGAGCCCGGTGTATTAACCGGCCAGAAACTTTTTGAAGTGCTGCAATATGCACAGGAAAATGATTTTGCTTTTCCTGCAGTCAATGTCATTGGCTCAAACACGATAAACGCCGCAATACAAGCTGCTAAAGAGGCTAAATCTATTATTATGATTCAATTCAGCAATGGTGGAGCACACTTTAATGCTGGTAAATTTCTCGATAATAGCATGCAAAAAGCAGCCATCGCTGGAGCTGTGGCCGGAGCAAACCACGTCCGTGCAATGGCCAAAGCTTATGGTGTACCAGTTATTCTGCATACCGACCATGCAGCTCGCAAGCTATTACCATGGATTGATGGCCTTCTTGATGCCAATGAAGCCTATTATGCGATGCACGGTGAGCCTTTGTTTAGTTCACATATGCTGGACCTATCAGCTGAAGACTTGGATGAAAATATTCAGACCTGTAAAAACTATCTAGAAAGAATGGCCAAATCGGAGCTTCTATTAGAAATTGAACTTGGTGTGACGGGTGGCGAAGAAGACGGTGTTGATAATACCGGAATCAGTAATGATAAACTCTATACACAGCCTGAGCATGTTCTGATGGCATACGATGCGCTGAAGGAGATTGGCAATTTTACTATTGCAGCTAGTTTTGGGAATGTACACGGTGTCTATAAGCCCGGAAATGTCCATCTAAATCCCATCATTTTGAAAAATTCGCAAGAACACATTCGCAAAGTTCACAATCTGGATAAATTACAGCCTGTAAATTTTGTTTTTCATGGCGGGAGCGGCTCCACACCAGAAGAGATTAAGGAAGCAGTCAGTTATGGTGTAATCAAAATGAATATTGATACCGACACACAATGGGCTTTTACCAGTGCAGTAAAACAGTTTATGGATGATAAAGATGCTTATCTTCATTCACAAATCGGAAATCCTGAAGGTGAAGACAAACCTAATAAGAAGTATTATGATCCAAGGGGATGGATGCATCAAGGTGAAAAGAATTTCTCGAAACGGTTGGTTCAAGCTTTTAAAGACCTTAATTCCGAAAACCAGTTTGCCTATTTTTACGATAAGTAACAAAACCAAAATATTCCGGTAAAAGGGCATCGTAAGATGCCCTTTTTTTATTCCAAGCATTTATTTGGAGTGGCTGCTAAATATACCAGGTCAGAATTTTGAATCAAAAGTATCAGAAACATAACAACAAATATACTCTATTTTCCAAGAAGCGAAAGGGGAATATTTATTAGTTTACATAATACTAATTATGTGTAACTATTTCTACTGTAAATTAGAGGTCAAATTCCATTAAATCGCTGACGATCCGCACATTATCAGATTGCTTGTTTTTTAAAAATTGCGTAATAGATTTTTCCAGCTTAGGATAAATATGCGTAATCAAAAGCTGTTTTGCGTCAATAGCCTTCCCAATTTCTACTGCCTGCTTTATAGTCAGATGCTTTGTTCCATCTTTGTCATCTTTTTTGGCCGCTTCGATGATGAGATAATCTGGACTTTGCCAGAAATCCGACTGATAATCAAACGCAGCTGTATCGCCGGTAAACAAAATTTTCTTCTGATTAATGCAGAATGAATATGCCAGGCTACTTTGGTGATGTGGAACTTTTTCCCACTGGAAATAGAGATCTCTGCCCTGATTGCTCAAAAAATGCCAACGAAAATGTATTTCTGATGGTTGCAGCCAGTCTTGCCATGGTTTGATTGCTGCTTCGAGAAATTCTCTGCATGTGTGATGAAGATAAATGTTTATTCGAAAAGATTGTTTTTCAGGGTCATAATTTGATGCAAAAAAGAGCGTCAGCAGATCTAATATATGGTCAGGATGCATATGAGTGATAAAAATATCAGTCAGTTCATGATATTGGAGTCCCATTTTTGATAGTTGTCGCAAAATACCAGGACCAATATCAATAAGTATTCTCTTTTCCGGAGTCTGAATCAAATAAGATGCAGGATAACGCCGATGATCTGGAACTAAACTGCCGCTTCCTAAGACAAAAAGCTTAGATTTCATCAGTGACCGCTTCAAGCATCCACTTTAGATAAGGTTCGTAAGCATCTGATATATCTAAAGAAATTATTTCTGGTACCTGATATGGATGCGCTTTCAAAATAAAGTCCCTCAATTGCGGAAAATTCTCTTTTGTGGTTTTAAGAATGGCCAGTGACTCTGATGACTTTTCTATTTTTCCCTGCCAGCGAAAAATAGACCTCAAGTTGTTTATGATATTGGCACAGGCAATGAGCCTATTTTCGATAACTTGGCTACAGATATTTTCCGCTGTTTCCTCATT
>DSDE01000322.1 GCA_011049095.1 Fidelibacterota bacterium | reverse complement strand
TCTTCTCTTTCTTAAAGAAAAGGACAAAGGTATCAAGAAATTCCTTGAAAAAGCGGCTAATTTCAGCAGCATTACCCTCTTTTTCTACTTGGGGCAATGTGAATTTGTGATAAATAAAGAAGAAGATAAAGAGGCCGGCAATCACAAAAAATGTAATAGACCAAGCCAACGGAATATTCCCGGAGATAGCGCTGTATTCTGCCGCTGTGGCTACCTTTAATTTTGGGTCGAGTTGTATCACAGCCATCGCCGGAATATTCCAGTTATCTTTGGTGAAAGTAAAGCGCATTCCTTCTACCAGGGAGATACTTTTGTCTCCGCCGCTGCGGCCAAAATTTGCCACTACCGGCTTCTCAGCTTCTGGAGCTTTATTCAGGTGAAAGAAAATCACACCCACGTTGCCGGCAAAATCCTGAGAAATAACAGGCGCTTCCTGCCCAAAGTATTTCCTCAGTACTTTCTCTAAGGGCTGCGCCATAAGCCGGCTCCATAGTCCGGCTTTTGCATCCTGAGCCTCTTTTTCAGCCTGAGTGAGCACCTTCAGCTCTTCAGTGAAGCCGTGCTGCAGATTCCAGGCTTTGGCAACGGCTATCACTGAGTCACTATAACTTTTTGGCTGAGTCGCGGTGGAAATAATTAGCTTGTCGCTAGAAGCCACAATCTGCAGCTTGCCATCCACAGCTTCAAACGTATAATCCTGAGGGTTGGCAATGCTGACAACGGCGCTCGGTGTTGTCTCCACCGGCAATATGACTTTGGGCAGACCGGTGCTGCTTTCCAAAAAGCCGGCTAAAATGATGAGCAGACCCTGACCGGTAATCATTGCCAGACGGTAAAATGTGCTGCGGATTCCCACAAACCAGGCTTGCTCGTGTTTATTCAGGCCAATCATATAGAAGCCGTCAGCGGCGATATCATGGGTGGCCGAGCTAAAGGCCAGCAGCCAGAAAAATCCCAGCGTGATTTTGAAGAAATTGTCTGCCGGAATAGTCAGCGCCACGCCGCCCAGCGCTGCACCGATAATGAGCTGCATCACGATAATCCAGAATCGCTTTGTGCGGAGAATATCCACCAGCGGACTCCACAGCGGCTTGATAACCCATGGCAGATAGAGCCAGCTTGTATAGAGGGCGATTTCTGCATTGGAAATTCCCAGTCGCTTATACATAATCACCGAAACCAACATCACGACTACGTAGGGAATCCCTTCGGCATAATAAATGGACGGCACCCACCACCACGGCGAACGCTTTCCTTCCGCTTCCATTCTCTTCTCACTCATTCGTCCAATTCCTTATTTTGTTTATTTTCTAAAAATCAGTTAGGCAGATCAATCATAAATCTTTTCGTAAGTCACGCCAGGATAGTAATGTTTGAGAATCGCTTCAGTGCTGTAGCCTTTGAGACTCATACCGAGAGCGCCAATTTGACAAAGTCCTGCACCATGTCCCCAGCCGGCGCCGCGGTAGTGAAATTCCCAATTTTTACCATCTGCTGACATTTTTTTCTCAATGACGACAGCGGAGCTATAGAGAAACATAGGATGCAGCAGGCGGCGGGCTTCGTAATCTTTCTCAACCAAAAGCACTTTTTCTTCGTCATTCTCGTCCAGATAGCGGATATCCATTTCCAGGCTGCGACCACTGGCGGCTCTTTTGGTAATTTCAATATCGAGTATTTTTTTCAAGTCCGGCGCCACTTTTTCCCGAATATTCTGCGCCAGCTCATCGTGGCTGATGCTCACATTCCAGCGGTAATATTCCCCGGCCTCATCTACATGACCCAGATATTTCTTCAAGTCAGCGGAAGGAATCATCTCGGGTCCGCAAAAAGCATCTTCAGGCGATGTGAGAATCCATTCTCGGGCATTTTTCTCGACAGTCAAATCCAGATCGCCATAAGGATTCCCTTCCGGCATATCGGGAATGGCCTGCATATAGGGCAGCGGCCTATTTTCCCACAGATTTTCAAAGGTCTCCATCATACCGCCGCAACATTTGGAATAGCGTGCATCGCAGATGGCGCCGGCATAGGTAATGACCATGCCCTTCGTAGCTAAAGCACCATGACGGGACTGCTCTGTCACATAGTTGAAGCCCTGATAGCGCTGGCAGCAATCATCATTGCAGACATCAAAGCCCAAATGGATGTGTTTTTGCTCCACATTGGCCAGCATCCAGGCCCTGGCTACCACAGTCTGAGCCTCGATGAGGGCCGGCGGACAGGCTGCGCCCATTTCGGAAGTGGCGACACAGGTGAGGTAAGTCTCCAGCTTCAGCTCATTTACCAGCATCATCGCACCGTCCCGCACCGTCACTTCGATGCTTTCCGGCAGCTTCACGCTAATATACTTAAACCAATGGAAACCACGTCCTGCAATGACCGGCGATGCCGTGACAAAGCCATTCTCCGACAATGTTTTCACCAATAATTTCTGTGCCCTAACGCCATTAACTTTCAGTGCGCCATCCGCCAGCGTGGCGACTATTTTTCCCTTTTGGGAGAATGTTTCATCATCAGCCAGAATTATATATTCCTGCTCTGGCTGCAATTGAATCGTCAGCGACTCGACCTTATCTTCCGGCAGAATAATTCCCACCCGCAGCAGCGGTTCCGTTCGGGGTATCACACCTTTTTCTAACATTATGCTTCCTTTTTCTTGTGGGTTAGCCAGGCATCCACACCGGCGCCAAGAGCCGGAGCTTCCCGCAATTTTGAAATAAAAATCTGGCTTTGGCGAAAACTGTCACAACACAGATAAGCGTTTTTAAATTTGGCATCGCTTACTTTGGCAAATTCGGCGTTGATGGTTTCCATTACCGGCTCCCAGAGGATATCTTTCCCTATAGACTCCGCCATCAGGTCACCCAGCCGCTGGCCGATGATTAATTTTTCCAGAAATGTCTGATGATAAGGGTGAGCGCTTTCCAGAGCCGGTTTGGCTGGATTCACAAATTCAAAATTTCCTTTCCAGCCGCTCCAGAGGGTTTGCATCCTTTCAAAAAGGAGTCTCCCGAGATAGGTGGCCACATCGGCGAAAACTTTTTTAGCGGCTTCATCGCCGGCAATGGCTTTTTCCATAATCTGCGGCGGGAAAATCCCCTCGGTATTGAGTTCATCCAACGAAATTCCCGAAGCTTGACTATAGAGAAATTGTATTCCGCCGCTGCTGGCATAGCGCTCGATGGAGAGTCCAGCCGACGATTTCATTTCCCAGGCTTTGGCGATCCAGGGCTTGGCTGCATCAAAAGGAAGGAGTTTTCCTCTGAGTTTCATTGCATCGGCCACACCTGTTCCGCCACCGAGATAATAGGCATTGTCACTGGTGCCGAAAGCGCCGTCTGCAGCATATTCTTCTCCCAATCCACAATAATCGGCATCACTTCCCAAATGGGAGATGGGCGCCGAGAGCTTTACGCCGGCTGCTTCTAGGCGTTTTTCGATGATGGCGGCATACTCTGGCAGGCGCGGACCATTGGCCAGGGCCACGATACCCCGCTTGTCAGGCGCTTTCAATCCCGGCATGCCGATACCCACTAAAATATTTTCTGCTCTAAGCTTTTTGGTAATTTCAATAATCACATCGGCGGCAGCATACATATAGGCACGACCGTGCTTTTTTTCATCTTCGGTGAGCTGAATCTCGCCATTCATTTCGGCAAGCTGCTGCTTCACATCCACCGGCGTGAATCCGGCTTGAAATTCCTCATAATCCCGGTACTGCTTCTGAACATTCAGCTCACCCAGCGAGAAAAGCCCGCTTTGTGAGTCCATTTTAATCTCCCAGCCGCTGACTTTGCTGGCGCCGCCATCAATGCCGATGAGCTGAACTTTTTTTTCTTCGATCATTCTTATTCCTTATGATAATTATCTTTCCGGCAAAGGCACAGGAATAAATGCTGCATAGCCGCCGCTTTGCTGAATGCAGCGCCCTACGAGGAACGCATTTTTCTCAGCAAACAATTGGATCTCCTGCCTGTTGTTTTCGTTTCTTATCCATGCGGCCTTTAATATAAATGATTTTTTCCTTTTTATTAACGTTCACTTTAATAAAGGTTCCTCACTTCTTTGCCGCTTTATTCATAGCAATACGTCGCCGGATAGCCAATTTGCGCATGTCGTCTTTCGCATTGTCGTTACGGTCAACGGTATTCTGGTCGATGGCGTGGTCGGTGCCGCCACTGTGACGAATCACTTCATAGATGGGGTCCCAAACCCGTCCGATGCGGTAATGTTCAGCAATTTTATTTACCATTTCGTAATCTTCGCCATAGTTGCGGGCATATTCATCATCATTAATACTGAACCAGCCCATTTCCTCGATGATGTGAATGGGCACACTGCGGGGAGCGCCGGCGCCATTAATTCTCAGCAGGTTGTTGCGACCGTTTTCCTCGGTCCATTCGTCATGGGTCACCACCGGAATGGCTTCCATCCGCTTCAGCTCACCGCTCTCCAGTTTTTCCCAGACTTCATAGCTGCCTACGACCATACCAATATTGGGGTCGCTTTCATAAACGGCGAGAATTTTCTCCACGGCATCCGGCTTTAGACGGTCGTCGCTGTCAAGCTGGACGTAATATTTTCCGCGTGCATTTTTGGCGCCCAGGTCGAGGCAATAGCCAATGGAATTAATATCCACCACGATGAGGCGCACTTCTGGTTTGGAAGCGTCATATTTTTCGCCGCCGGGCATATAGCTACGCACCACATCAGCGGTGGGGTCGCTTTCACCGCCATTGACCACAACGATGATCTCCACATCTTTCACCGTCTGTGCCTGAACGCTTTCGATGGCAGTACCGATAAATTCCGGTCTTTTACCCACAGGAATAATAATAGATGCCGTCAAGCTATGCTGGCGGCTTACCTTTTTCGCAACAGGCGCAAGAAAACCGGGGGCCAGGTAAGCGCCAATCCGTTTCAGGTGCTCGGTCACCACATTCTCGGCTTCAATCTGCAGATCTTTTCCCGCCAGCAGATAATCAAATACATTGGCTTTCTTAGAAGCGGCCACCACGCGGTAATAGCTTCCCGAATAGCGATTGGAAATGCGGATGAGTTTCGTATATTCAGAAATTTTCAGCCGCATATCATAGAGGGTTTTATATTTTAAATTCTCGTCAAAACCGCCGATTTTTTCCAGCGCGCATTTACGGATAAAGAAAAGCTTGCCGTAATCCTGGTTGTCGCGAACCCGTCCCTGATGATGATAAAGCAGCTTGATCTCCTTCACTTCGCCGCTGTCTTCCAGTTCATAATCTGTATAAAAAAGTCCGGCATCGCTGTTGCGTTCTGCTGCTAATAGTAAAGCTTCCAGCGCCGCATACTTGGGAAATACTGGGTTTGTTCGATTGTCTATGAGCATCACAAAATCACCTTCAGCAAATTTCAGCCCTTTGTTAAGAGTCGCTGAATAGTTTTCCGGATCATCTTTCACAAAATCAACTTTGGGGAGCTCGCTGACTGCCGACTTGACGGCTTCTGTAGCTTCTCCAAAAAAGACCACGTTAAAATCTTTGACTCGCTGCTTAGCCAGCGCTTCCACTGTTTTCTCCAGTACTGCATTTTCCTGAGGCAAATACAATAAAATCGTTGTTTTCATACAAGCTCCGTTTTTTATTTGTTTATGGTTTCACTATTTTGAACACTTGATTCTATTCGGGAAATCATGGCCACTCGAACAGCCAGAATCAAGAGCAGTCCGTTTTCGAGAATTTTCGGCCAACCTACCTGCTGACTATTGGCGCCAAAGCAGCCGCATGAAATATCCAGACCCCGCAGCATTGCAATGGCAATCATCACGACAAAGATCGCCATCAAAGCTGCGTAAAGCCAGGCTGCAGCTTCTCGCCAGGGCGAAATCCACAGCGCAGCGGCAATCACCAGCTCCAGCATAATCAGCCACAGCGCTAGAATATTCAGACTTGTTTCCGGTAACAGGCGATAATAGCTGATATCCCGCACAAAAAGCTGTGGATCAATTATTTTGGAAATGGCGCTGGCGAAAAATACCGCGCTGAGAAGCGCAAGCATCCCGATAAAAGTCCATCGCTGCAAATTGCTTTGCCTCATTTGGAATGAGCCTCCTGCCACTCAGCCCAGCCGCCAAAGAAGTAATAAACATTCTCAAAGAGAAAAGAGACCTTTTGCGCCAGCTCGATGCTGCTCATACAATCGCTGCCATCGCAATAGCTGATGACAGTATGAACGCCGCGCTGCTGCTCTAAAATAGGCAAATATTGCTCAAACTGTTCGTAAGGCAGATTCATTGCTCCGGGAATGTGACCCTTGAGAAAGGCTTCACTTGCGCGAGAATCCAAAATCAGCACCCCCGACTGGCTCTTTAATTCTAAAAAGCGGGTTAGATTAATAGCCTCGATTTTTCCCTGTTTAAGTAATTTCACAGATTTTTCGCCAATTTCCACCTCTTGCGTCTGAGGAATCAGCGGCAATATAGAGTGAAAAGCCAGAAACCAGCCGCTGCTTAAAAAGAGACTTAGACCAAGCAGAATAAAAATTCGCTTTATTACAAGTGACAAATCCATCTTTAGATTTTAAGGTTTGCAACTAAAAAATAAAAGCATTTTTGCGCCTTGAAAACAAATAGTTTTCTTGCCTTACAAACTATTTAGGGTACCAGTACATTTCTGCAGCATTTCTTTTTTCACCGCTTTATAGCGCTGCTGTCCTAAATAATCTAGCTAATTACAACACTTTATTTACAGTATCTTGAAAACTGAGATTTGAGGATTCTTGGTTTAATCCGCCAAAATCTCATTTACCGCATCTATCCTTTTCATCTTAATTTGGCTTGATCCGTCAGGGGACAGACAGGTGCAAATTAAGCAACACATCGACTCCGCTCAGTGACCGCGCTTCGACACATTCGACAAGCTCAGTGACCGGGGCTGTCACAAATTCGGGGAAGATATTGCATG
>DSDE01000318.1 GCA_011049095.1 Fidelibacterota bacterium | reverse complement strand
TTTTCAGGTAATAGGCACAGCTCAATCCTGAAGGTCCAGCGCCGATGATGGCAACTTTCATTCCATTTGGCTGAGGGAGTGCGTGAAGCTGCTCATCAGTGACATTTTCTTCAACAAAGCGTTTTATATCGCGAATTAGCAGCACGTCATCATAGTTTTGTCTTGTGCACTTGCTCTGGCAGGGATGATCGCAAACCATTCCGGTGACTGCCGGAAAAGGGTTTGTATTGAGAATTGTTTCAAAGGCTTTGGGAAGATTGCCCTTTGATGTGTAATAGAGATAATCGGGAATCTGTTGATGGCTGGGGCAAGTGTTTTCACAAGGCGCGGCAATGCAGTCAAATTCTCTAAGAATCCGTCCGGTTTTAATATTTCCTTTGCGAGCATGATAATAGTCATTCTCTAAGACCTTGTTTGCATAATGATTTATATAAGTTATGCTATCGTTAACCGCCTGAATGTCCGTTTCTCGCAATATCTCGATGTATTGATTTAGGCGACTATATCCGCCAGGTTTAAGCAAATCGGTGCAGGTCGTCACTGGAGAAAGTCCACAGTTTAGGACATCCAGCAGATTGACCGCGCTGACCCCGGCAGAGAAGGAGCACTTCAGATCCGGGAAATCGTTGCGGATCATTCGCGCCACTTGAATACTGATGGGGTGCAGAGATTTTCCGCTCATATACATCATCTGATCTTTGAAATAATTTTTATGATTTAGCACTTCCAGTGTATTTGTGAGCTTCACACCAAACTGCACTCCCGCCTCATCTGCCGCGTTCTGCAGTGAAACAATAAGCGATTTTGCCGCATCGTA
The DNA here is from genome assembly GCA_011049095.1 of Fidelibacterota bacterium. GTDB lineage: Bacteria > Fidelibacterota > Fidelibacteria > Fidelibacterales > DSDE01 > DSDE01. The sequence goes on along the minus strand of DSDE01000318.1, from coordinate 6,131 downwards.
GCTAATATCATGCTCAAAGGCGATGGCAGGAATGATTGTGTCATAGTTTAAGGTTTTATTCAATATTTCAGTGATTTTTTTACGCCCAAGCAAAGTCGGATTTAGCTTGATGAAAGTATGCAGTCTCCGGTCACGTATTAAATATAGACCGATTTTTTCGATTTCGTCAGGCGGACAGCCATGCATAGTGGATAGTGTAATATTATCAGATAGTTGTGCGGGAATATTCAGGTATTCTATCTCTGGGAAATGTGTGCGGATAATCTTTTTGAAAGCATGTATTTCCTCGCTGGCATTGTCCATTTTTTGAAAAAATTGCTGCACATTGGATTTGAGAATCCCGTCAAGGTTGTAGCCGACACTCAGATTGAAAATGGTATCCACCTCACCTTCCAAATCGAGTTCGTGGTGCAGCAGGTGGATAAGTGTCCAAGCCTTAATGTATTCCTCAGCGCTTTGGCGAAGGGTGAGTTCCTGGCTCCATTCACAATTATAACCTTCGTCTTCAATATCAATGCATGGTTTTGTAACATCAATATTATCTAATGATTGTACGGTTTTCAGCTCGATATAGCGTGCACCGCAGAGCCAGGCTGAGATGATATTTTGCGCCATTTGCGTATGGGGTCCTGCAGCAGGCCCTATGGGAGAAGCAAGCTTTTTTCCAAAGAGCTCACTTCGAAAAGTGTCATTGAGTGATGGGCGAAAAAATTGACTTTCATAAATGCCAAAGACTTGGCCGGTTTTTTTTAATTTTATAATTTCGTTAACCAATAATTCTATTGGTAAGGGATACATTTTGTCACTCATAATATCTCCGATGCAGTGTGTGGGCGGCATTTCGTATCGCGTCATTGGCGGCCGCTTCGTCAATCTGCGTTATTTTTCCATTTTCATAGAGAATTTTACCGTCAGCTATGGTCATAAACATCGGTTTTCCCTGAATGCCAAAGACGAGATGATAAAAGAGATTTTCCAGCGAAACATGTGTCACCGGCACGTAATCGGTCACTGCGAGGTCGGCACGAAAACCTTCTGCCAGCCGTCCCGCGTTGGGAAAATAGCGTTGAATCAGGCGTGATGGTTTTGCAAAAAGGCTATCTAAACCACTTTGCAGATTGCCATTGCGCAAGAGAAAATGGCTGCGCATTGACCCTAAAATATTTCCGGTCATCCCGTCTGTTCCCAATAGATAATTGGGAATTTTCTCCAGATTCATCATTCCCACATTGTTGTTGGCGTTGGATTCGGGATTACTGACCACGATTGGCTGGACCTTCTCCAGAATCTGATAATCGGTTTCGGAGAGGTGAATGCAGTGAATGAGAAGCGACTGGGCATCAAGCAGTCCGAATTCATTGAGACGATGAACTGGACCGGCAAAGCCATTTTCTACACAATATTCAAAATCTGAATAGGCCTCACCGCAGTGAATATGAATAGGCAGATTTGACGGCTTAGCTTGAGCAATTTTCTCTAAACTATCTTTACTCAGGGTAAAATTAGCATGCATTCCCAAAAGACCTTTTAAGGAAGCATCTGTCTGATGAGATTGGAAAAAGTTCAGATTCTCATCAATCTGTTCTTGAACCGAGTCCATTCCCATTCGGTCAGAGATTTCATAGCAGAGCAAGCCTTTCAAGCCAAGCTCGCGATAGACTTTCTCGATGATGGAGAGGCTGCCGCTGACGGATTTCATTGAGGCGTGATGATCAAAAACGGTCGTCACGCCATATTTGATAGATTGCATTAAACCGTTTAGCGCCGAATAATAGATAGATTCTTCATCCAGAGTCTGATCTAAATGCCACCACAGATTTTCCAGAATCTTTTGGAAAGTGTCCGTTGGGCCTATGGGGGCAAGTCCTGTGGCTAAAGCCGAATAAAGGTGGTGGTGAGGATTGAGTAAACCGGGTAGCACTAGCCGTCCACGCAGATTATAGCTAGGGATTGCGCCGTTTATCGGTTTATTATGATTCGTTATTTTACGGATCAAACCATTCTCAATCTCGATATTTACATTCTCCAATATGAAGTTTTGCCCGTCGCTGACCACGGCATTACATAGGATAAAGTGCTGAGGCAAAAATGCTCCTTTCTTGATTAGATAATTTATTGTTAATAAGGAAGGATGTATTGACCGAAGCCAGGCGCGGCCAGGATTCCTTTTTCTCTAGAATAGACTTCTGTCCCGCGGACTAAAGTTTTCTCGACTTGTCCGTGTAATCTCATCCCTTCAAATGGGGTGAGCTTTCCCTTGGAATAAAATTCAGCGCCCCGCACTGTCCAGCTTGCCTCGGGATTGACAAAAATAAGATCGGCATCTTTGCCTGCTTCTATCGACCCTTTTCTGTCATCAAGAAGGTAGCGTTTAGCTGCATTCTTGGCGATGATTTTGAGAAAGCGGCTGAGGGGAAATTTTCGCTTAATCAGCCCTTCCGAATAAAGATAGGGGAAAAAGGTGCCTGTTCCCGGAATGCCTGAGTAGTCATTCCAAAAATTTCCGGTATTTTTTTGTGACGCAGGAGCAGGTGCATGATCTGAAGCCACAAAGTCAAGCTTGCCGTCCAGCAGGGCCTGCCATAGACCTGCTGCATCTGCTTTCGTTTTTACAACCGGTGCGGTTTTTAGAAGGCTGCCCTGCGTTTCAAAATCCTCTTGTGTAAAGGCGAGGTAATGTGGACAGGTTTCTCCGCTTACATTGGGGGAAGCGGCAATCAATTCAGCAGCGGCAGACGTTCCCACGTGAACAATATGAAGTCTTGCATCAGCTTCTTCGGCCAGGTGAACGGCATTTTTTATGGCGATAATTTCCGCTTCTGCAGGCCTTGAACGAGCGTAGTTTTCCCAAGCATTGCCCTTTGTACGTTCAATCGCTTCCAAGTAAGTGATCGTTTCGTAATCTTCGGCATGCAATAGAACTGTCCGCTTTAAGTTTTTAGCAGCTTTCAAAACTTTGCTGAATTGCTCATATTCCAGCCGTCGAAAGCTTGGCATCCCGGAGATAAAATAGCTTTTAAATCCCGGGACATAAGGCGCCAGATCGCTCATTTCATTCTCAAAACGAAAATCAAAGCACTGTTCAGAAACACCGCCATACGTGGCAAAATCAATTACCGCGCGCTTTTCAATGACGCTGACTTTTTCCCGCAGATTGGCCAGATCGGTCACCGGCGGAATGGATGTGCAGGGCATATCAATCACCGTCGTTACACCACCTGATGCAGCGGCACAGCTTCCATGATAAAAATCTTCCCGATTAGTGTAGCCCGGTTCATTAAAGTGGACATGGGGATCAATCGCCCCTGGAAAAACCTGAAGTCCGTCGGCATCAATGATGTTTTTGGCGTTTAGATTATTTCCCAGTGCCTTAATAATGCCGTTTTCGATGAGAATGTCACATTTTGTAAAGCTGTCCGCTCCCGAAATCGCCACTAAACCGTTTTTTATTATCAGCTTCTTACTCATCCCTCGAATTTAGTCTATTTCAGGAATATTTTAAAGAAATTAACAGGTGCAGCGGGCGGGAAAAGAGGGTAATATTCAAAAAATCCATCTCTTCTACTGGATTGATTCACATTTTCTGGATGAAAACAAAAGTGATTTAGCAAGCTTGATTGGCATCAGAATTTTGATAAATCAATGAGATAGGGCATATCCAAATCTTCTTTCTCAATGAATCTTGTCAACTGGAGAAGGGCTTTCTCGTAGTTTATAAAACGCTGTTTCCAACGAATATCTAAGCCCATTTCTGTTTGTTTGTCCCAAAGTTTATATTTGCAAAGGCTCAAGCGGGACGCTTAAACTACATTTTTTACTTACTCACCTTTTTCATCGCTTTATATACCTTGTCAGCGGTGAAAGGAGGTTCAAAAAGCCTTACACCCACGGCATCATAGATGGCATTGGCAACGGCGGGAATAGAGCCATTCATACCTATTTCCCCCACCGATTTTGCGCCAAAGGGTCCTGTAATCTCATGAGACTGCACGATAAAAGTTTTCATCTCCGGTATATCCACTGCGCTGAAAATTTTATAATCATGAAAGCTCTTATTTAGCAAATTGCCGCTCTCTGAAAATTTGTATTCTTCAGTAAGTGCATAAGATAAAGCATTTACAACGGCGCCTTCCACCTGGCCTTCTGCAAGCTGGGGATTAATAGCCTGCCCGCAGTCCACTGCGGTGACCACTTTCTGCAAATCTATATCGCCGGTTTTTTTGTCAACAGTTAGCTCGACAAAATGGGCGATAAATGGCGGGGGAGACTGCTCTACCACTTTGCTGGCGCCTGCCTGAATCTGCTTTTGATTGTGGGTATAAAAACTATATGTGCCAACTTGTGCCAAGCTGACAGACTTGCCGCTTTGTGTGTTAGTAACGGTTTCATTCTCAAGGGAAAGTTTCTCTTTATCGCATTTGAGCATATCAGCGGCCACATCCATAATCTGTTCCCGAATGGCTTCAGCGCATTTTTTTACGGCGCCACCGGTGAGATAAGTTGTAGATGAGGCATACGCGCCCACATCAAAAGGCGTCTGGTCTGTGTCGGATGAGAGAACGATGATTTTCTCAAGGGGAATCGTGAGCACTTCAGCGGCAATCTGCGCCAAAATAGTGTCCGAGCCTGTGCCAATATCCGTCGCCCCTATATTGAGATTAAATGAACCATCGTCATTCATTTTCATATAGGCTGCGCCCATATCAATGAGCGGGATAGCTGAACCTTGCATACCAATCATCATTCCCACACCGCTTACTTTATCGCCAGTAGTGATTTTTTTATCCCGTTTGGCGTACCAGTCTATTTCTTTCACCCCCAGGTCAATGCATTCGTCGAGTTTGCAGGAGTGGATAATCTGCTCGACCCCTTCTGTTCCCTCACCAAGGGCTTTAAAAATTTCTGAAGTCTCGCCTTCTCGAATGTGTATGCTTTTCAGCCACTGGGGAAGGTCCAGATTCAGCTTGCGGGCGATGATATCGAGGTGGACATTCAGCGCGAAATAGCCCTGGGTTGCGCCATAACCCCGATACGCTCCGCCAACAGGCAGATTGGTATAAACACTCTGGCCAAAAAAACGAGCCGCCGATACTTTATTCAAAAGAGGAAGCACTTTAGCTCCGGCATTGGAAAGGACGGTGAGGGCATGAGAGCCGTAAGCGCCACTGTTGAGCAGGGTATCCATATCAATGAATGTGATTTCGCCGCTTTTTTTAGCTCCCATTCTTAATTTTGTGCGCACCGGATGACGGGTTCTTGACGATTGAAAAACTTCTTTTCTGGAAAGGATCAGCTTGGAAGGTCTTTTTAGCCGAAGTGTGGCTAATGCAACGAGAGGCTCGAGGAGCACTTCCTGCTTGCCGCCAAAACCGCCGCCAATTCTGGGTTTGATGACTCGGATTTTAGAAATGGGCATTTCACAGACTTTCGAAACAATGCGGCGGGCGTGAAAAGGCACTTGTGTGGAGGCAATAATAATCAGCCGGCCCATTTCATCAAATTTGGCCATAGCGACATGGGGCTCGATGGCGCAGTGAGAAGCATACTGGGTCTGATATCGTTCCTCAAAGATGAAGTCCGACTCGGTTTCAGCCTTTTGCAGATCGCCAAAAGCTGCGGTGACCTCTGCCGCCAGATTGCGCTGGGGTTCATATTTCACAGGAATTGCCGCGTGTTCATCCCCTGTAAAAAGGAGGGGAGCGCCAGGCTCCATGGCTTTTTCTGCATCAAATAAGGGTTCCAGTTCTTCATATTCAACTTTGATGAGCTTTAGTGCAGCTTCGGCTATTTCCTGAGTTTCTGCAGCCACCATCGCCACGCGATCGCCGACGAAGCGCATTTTTTTATCAAAGAGGACAGAGTCGTAGGGGGAAGGTTCAGGGAATCCCTGACCTGCCGTGGTGTGGAGAATCGGCTTTACATTTCCAAAGTGAAAAACATCGGCGACACCCGGGACTTTTCGCGCTTTTGAGTCGTCAATGGAAAGAATTCGTGCATGAGCGTGGGGCGAATAGAGCAGCGCCAGATAGAGGGGATTTTTTAGTTCGAAATCGTCCACAAAAAGACTGCTCCCCGTGGCATGAGAGAGGGCATCGGTTTTTGTTTCGGACTTTCCGATAATTGTGTATTGG
>DSDE01000528.1 GCA_011049095.1 Fidelibacterota bacterium | reverse complement strand
TGCTTGTATTTACTGTCCAAGCCGGCGCTTCAGGGGTTCCGGTATTGCAATAAAATGAAATCGGTCCCGATGCTGTGCCAAAGACTAAGTCAAGCTTGCCATTGCCGGTGAGGTCCACCAAGTCGGGAGAATTCCAGTAGTCATCATTTCCTAGTCCAGAGAAGAGGGCGGAATTCTCCTGCCAAACGGCGTTGCTGCTGTCGCCAATATTTATAAAATATCTGAAGCCGTGACCATCCTTGCCAATGAGCAAATCTGTATCGCCATCATTGTCCAGATCGCCAAAGGTAGGATAGGCATAAAGTCCCACATCCACAATCTGGCTGCTATGGGCATCTGTAAATTGAGGGATTTCCGGCGTGCCGATATTGGTATAGATCTTTACGGCGCCACTTTCGCTGAAACCTAAAACCATATCCAGGTCGCCGTCTGCATCTAAATCGGCAAAATCGGGAATAGGATTCATTCCGCTCGTTACAGTTTCGGCAAAAGGAAGACCTGCCGGAAAGCTTGGATGCTCTGAGGTCCCTTCATTAGTGTAAAGGGTGAGTCCGTTATAGCCGCCGCAAATCATATCCAGGTCACCGTCATTGTCAATATCATAAAAAACAGCCATTTCTGCATCTAGCCACGAGACATTTGCCAGGAGTGTATCGTTAGTCGTGAATTTTGGATAGGTTCGGCTACCGGTATTCATCATGCAAAAAGGCGCGCCGTTCAGGTTGCCGATGATCATATCAAAATCGCCGTCGCCATCCAGATCGGCAAAGCGGGGCTGACTAAAGGGCAGACTGGGAATGCCGCTGGGATTAAACATCGCGTCAAATTGCGTCCACGGCTGAGCAGAAAGCATCGTTCCCATCAGAGTTAAAAGTGTCATTAACAAGTTCCTCATTTTTCCTCCTTATTTTTAGAATTAGCTTTTGTTTTTGAAAAAATAGACAATCAGCAGGATAATGGTTGGCAAAATCAGCAGGGGAAAGAGCGCCCCCAATGCCACCAGTACGGCGAATACAATAATATAAACCAGTACTTTGAGAATTATGCCCAGTAGTCTTGCCACTGCTGACAAAATACCAAATAGCGCTGGCAGAACCCCAAAAAGGACAACGGCGATGGCAATTAAGATTCCAATGATTGTTCCCATTTTCTCCTCAATTTATGATTGTTGATTTGTGATTGTTGATTGAACAGCCCTCTGAATGATGAATGATGAATGCGGTGCACTGGACGTTGAGTGATTTTTCAGCGCTTTTACATTTGCTCATAAGGTCTCCGGATAGTCTGCGCTGAAAAATTGTATCGAAACGCCGGTGATTGGTGATTGTTGATATAGGAGCTGGGGGCTGGGAGAAATCCCGTATTTCGTAATTGGCTGTTCTCCGTCACTCCGTCTCCTGTTTCATGGCTGTTCATTCTACATTCAACATTCTAAATTATTTCTGTCTTCTGCTTCTTTCCATCCTTGATATCCTATCCATGCTGTTCTATTCCTGTCTCCCGACTCCCGACTCCTGTCGCCTTAAAACTTCATATAAATGGCAAAAATGTAGGGCTGAAAGTGGATGCCGAAGCGGAGCCAGTCCGTGGGCGCATAGATAAAACCGATATCAAAGTGCCAGGGCGAAACATCGGGTTTTTGCACCGGTTCTCGTTCCAGGTCCATTCCGCCGCCGAAAAATCCGCTGGCTGAGCGATTCCACCATTCCACATAAAAGGGGTCGTAAAACATTTCGTAGTTGAGAATGAGATTTTTGCGAATATCTACGGCGCCGGCATAATAAGCCCGATAGACATAGTCATCATAATTGCCCAGCTTGCCGATGCGTCCGCCAAAAGTGTGGTGCATGCGCCCACTGTGCGTTGCACGGGCACGGCTGAAGGTGTAGGCAGCAAAAACTTCGTAATATTCCTGAAATTCCGGCGCATCAAAATCAACCCAGCCGTAATACCCATAATATCCGGATGTATCCACGATGCCGGAATTATCGTATAAGTCTAAAGCGGAGCCAAAGGGGATGTATGCGCCATAATAGGCATCCATCGTGCCGGTTTTGATGGTTTTGTGAGATTGATCATCATAATAACCCACATCAATTGGCACTTTTCCTTCCTGCCATTCATAAAAATCATTTTGGTAGCGGGTATTGAAGGCGAAACCCACTGCCAGCGCCTGTTCCCTCTCCCAGCTTCCCGAGTGAAAAAGCTGATATTTGGGGCGAATATTAAAATTTCCCCAAAAATAGTCAACCCATTTGCTCATAATCTGCAGGCGGGGCGAAATGCCGAATCCCCAGCTCAGGCCGCTGACGTAAAGCGTCCGCTCTTCCAGGGTGTAGCCGGTGGCATCGTAAAAGACATCTACCTGTTTTTCCCTAGCAAGTGTGAATTTCTCCAATGAGGGCGCGCTATTTCCCTGCACCGTAAAATCAATGCGCATAATCTTTTTCTGGGGAATAGTCAATTGTCCGCCCTTGGTGAGGAGGATCAGCTCTTCCCGGTCTTCTTTGAGAATCTGCCCAATGAGACGATCGCCATTGGCCAAAGTAATCTGTGCCGATTCGGTCATCAGTTCCGACTTGGCAAGTGTCATCTCGCCAAATTCGGTTTTCACTACCAGGGTGCTGTCGGCGCTTTTTTCTGTGAGCAGCTCGCCCGTCACCTTTTCGCCGCTCTTCAGATAAAAACTCTGCGGCGCCGCCTGAATGGAAAAAGCCACCAGCAGCAACGCAATGATTTTTGATAATTTTGTCATTTTGACCTCTGCATTCATACTGAAGATTAAGGATATTTGATGTGGAAAAACAGATTTATTTCTTCTCGAATTTATGTTGTGCCTGACCATCAAACATACCAAAGGATAAAATGGCTTTGATGACATTGCCTTTTCACGTTCCACTTCAAAAAGGACAGCCTGAAAAGACTTCATCGGCTAATACCTCAAATTTGAGGAATATTTAAGGAATTTATCCCTTGTATTTGAGGAAAATATAACCTCTTCAAAATACTAAGTCTCTCCTCAGAAAATTTCTCCGAATACAAAAATATCAAAGTGCTTCCACTCTACGCTGTGTTCAAAATGCTGGAAAACCGCTAAAAAAGACGACACCGCGGAAAATCCTTTCGCCGCAGAGATTCACCGCACGGGAATCGAGCTGCCCATAGGCTGACAACGAAGCCGGCGGGTTTTTCTTCAGCCTTGAGCATTGAACCTTGAACTTTGAACTTTCTTCCGGCTGTTCAATCGCCATTCGTTTTAAGACAATGTTTGGAATTCGCCGTGGAGACCGATATATTTTCCGGCTGATGAAAAAGGAACTGAAATGACAAATATATCGAATTGGCGGGAACTTGAGACACGGCTGACGATGGCCAAAGAAATCGTAGTTACTATGCACATGAATCCTGATGGCGATGCTTTGGGTTCATCGGCGGCGATGGCGCTTTTGCTCAGCAATTTGGGAAAGCGGGTGCGGGTGATTAGTATGTCGCCGGTGCCGGATAATTATCTTTTTCTCAATAAGCTATATAAGATCGAGCAGTATGAAGCGGGTAGTCATAATTTTTTTCTTGCGCATTGTGATTTGGGAATCTTTCTTGATGTGGGTGATCTGAGCCGGGCGGGAAAAGTGGGCGAAGCACTGCAAAAAAGTTCGGCGCCGCTGATATCCATCGACCATCATCCGGGAAATGGTCACAAGCGGCTGACCATGGAAATGATTGACACATCGGCTTGCAGCACCGCCACCATGATTTTTGATCTGATCCAGGCCATTTTTCCGGAAAAGCTGAACCGCCAGATCGCCGAAGCCCTCTATGTGGGCATTCTCACCGACACCGGCAGTTTTCGTTTCAGCAATACCACGGCGAGAACCTTTGATGTGGTCCGTCATCTGTTGGGCTACGGCATTTCCCCGCCAGAAATCTATCAGGCGGTCTATGAGCAGTCCAGCATTGCCCGAATGCGGCTTTTGGGAATGGTGCTTTCCAATCTTCGTTTCGAGCTGGATAAGCGCATTGTTTGGGTGGTCATCACCCAAGACATGGTGAAAAAAGTAGGCGGCGATCCCGATGATACCGATGGCTTTAATGATCTGCTTAGAACAATTCAGGGCGTGGATGTGAGCCTGATTTTTAAAGAACGGCACGATGGCGACACGCGGGTTAATTTTCGCGCCAAAGGGAAAATTCGCATCAATGAGACGGCGAAAAAGCTGGGCGGCGGCGGACATCCTCAAGCCAGCGGCGCCATATTGAAGCTTCCTATAGATAAGGCCATCGAGAAAACTTTGCCGCTGCTCATAGCCGATGTGAAAGCACAACTATAAAGTGAAGCCAAGCGCTGAGAAAAATGAGAGGAAATTTAAAATATTTTGCAAGAAACTGTTTATCATCTGAAAACGTATCAAGGTCATTATGGTGATAAAATCGGAGCAAAATCATTGATTAAAATAGACCTGGCCAGGGGCTGCGGCTTTTGTTTTGGTGTGAGGGAAGCCATCAAAAAAGCCCAAAAAGCAGCGAATGACTATGGCGATGTGCAGATGCTGGGTGATATTGTCCACAATGAACATGTGGTGCAGGATTTAGCCAAAAAAGGTATTCACGTGGTGGAAAATCTCGATGCCGTGGATTCATCCAGGCCGCTGCTCTTACGGGCGCACGGTACAGAAAAAGCCATCGTGGCAGCGGCGGCAGAAAGAAATTTATTCACCATTGATGCCACCTGCCCGCTGGTGCTGGACATTCACAAAGAGATAAAAGAACTGGAAGCCGAAAGGCGAACGATTTTTATCATTGGCGATCATGATCACGATGAGGTGCGGGGCATTCAGTCACAGGTTGATAAAGCCACCGTCTTGTCATCGCCAAAGGAAGCCGAAGCTATTCCTCGCCTGAAAAAAGCGGGTGTCGTCAGTCAATCCACCCAGGCTATGGAAAATTTCACAGCGATTGTGGCGATTCTCGCAGAAAAAATTCATGATCTGCGGGTGGTGAACACCATTTGTCATCCTACGCGGCAAAATCAGACAGAAATCAAGCGCATTGCTGCAGAAAATGAGTTGGTCATCGTCATCGGCAGTCAGACCAGCGCCAATAGCAAACGGCTGAGAGAAGTGGCGGCGGCCATCAATCCCCGCAGCTATCAGGTGGAAAATGCCGCCGAGCTGCAGCCTCAATGGTTTGAGAATGTGCAGTCAGTGGGCATCTCCGCCGGCGCCAGCACACCGGATTCGCAGATTCAGGAGCTAATTGCCCGCATCAGGCAGATTGATGAGGCGCGCCTTTCAACTTAGATTTGTTACAAAGTTTCTGTAAATTAAAGGCATGCAAAAAGATAAAAGAGAGAAAATCCAATGAATTTGAAAGTGATCATCTGCTCAAAGGAGAAAGGCATTGCTTCTTTCTAAATGAATGGACTTTCTAAAATTGGCTAAAAATATTCAGGAGAAAAATAAAATGGAAAAAGGATCGTATGAAGTAAAAGTTGGCCTCGCCGAGATGCTCAAAGGCGGCGTCATTATGGATGTAACCAATGTGGAACAGGCAAAGATTGCCGAAGATTCTGGTGCGGCGGCGGTCATGGCGCTGGAGCGGATTCCGGCGGATATTCGTCAGTACGGCGGTATTGCCAGGATGAGCGACCCGGAAATGATTCTGAAAATTAAAGAAGCGGTGAGCATTCCGGTGATGGCCAAGTGCCGCATCGGACATTTTGCTGAAGCCCAGATTCTGGAAGAATTAGGCATTGATTTTATCGATGAATCGGAAGTTCTGACACCTGCTGATGAAGAAAATCACATTTGGAAGCACGACTTCAAAGCTCCCTTTGTCTGCGGCTGCCGCGATTTGGGTGAAGCGCTGCGCAGAATTGGCGAAGGCGCGGCGATGATTCGCACCAAAGGCGAGGCTGGAACCGGCGACATTGTGGAAGCCGTTCGCCACATGCGTCAGGTAAACCGTGAAATCCGCAAACTGCAGATGATGGATAAGGAAGAGCTGATGGCGGAAGCCAAGCGTCTGGGTGCGCCATTTGAAATCGTCCAGATCGTCGCTCAGAAAGGGAAATTGCCGGTGCCTAATTTTGCTGCCGGCGGTGTGGCCACCCCTGCCGATGCGTCTTTGATGATGCAGCTCGGCGCCGAAGCGGTTTTTGTGGGCAGCGGGATATTCAAAAGCGATGATCCGCAAGAGCGAGCCAATGCCATCGTAAAAGCGGTTACTTATTATAAAGACCCGGCAGTCCTTCTCGAAGTGAGCCGCGGCCTGAAGGAAGCCATGGTAGGCATTGCCGCAAAGAGCCTTCCCGAAGCAGAGCAATTGGCAAAACGGGGCTGGTAAATGAAAATTGGTATTTTGGGCATTCAGGGCGCCTATCACAAACACGCGGAGATGCTCAGATCACTGGGCGTTGAGCCGCTGATTATTCGCTACAATGCACAACTTGAGGAAATTTCCGCCCTGATTATCCCCGGTGGAGAGTCCACTGCTTTCAGCATGCAGCTCAGTTTTCGCCTCGATTTTGAAAAAGTACGGGATTTTGCCCTTTCGCATCCTGTTTTTGGCACTTGCGCTGGTATGATTATGCTGGGGAAAGGGGACAATGACCCTCGTGTTCGACAGCTTAAATTGATGGATTTTACCGTTTTACGCAATGCCTACGGCGCCCAGACGGAATCTTTCACCGCCGAACTCGATCTCACTCTCAACGGAGAAAAAAGCGCTTTTCATGGCGTCTTTATTCGGGCGCCGCGCATTGATTCTCTCGGAGAAAAGGTCAAAGTGCTGGCGCGACATGGCACTGAACCGGTGATGGCAGAGCAGGGACATTTTCTGGCAGCCAGTTTTCATCCCGAGCTTTCCGGTGATGGCCGTATTCACCGCTATTTTATAGAAAGGATCACGACATGAGTGAATCATATCTGTCCCGAATCGAAAACCCTGCTGACCTGAAAAAAATTCCGGTGGAAAAGCT